>JAFIHO010000293.1 GCA_017849395.1 Hyphomicrobiales bacterium | reverse complement strand
GCCCGGATTGACCCCGACTTCCTCGGCCAGCGCGTTCTGCCTGACACCCTTGTCTCCATGACGGGACGCCAGAATGAGCGCCGAAATGAGCGATGCGGGAAGTCCGAAGTCGACGAGTGCGAGACTGACTGCCTGAACCCAGACACGCCGGATCGGCTGCAAAGCGTTCGTGAGTTCAAAAAGCGTGACGGGGCTGGTTCTGGATCGGTCGCGGGGCATGCGCGGCTACCTAGTCCATCATCCGATTACGTTCAATATGCAATCATTGCCTTAACAATTAAATTGGGCAGACTGAACACGCCAGTGAGCCATGTGGTGCGCAAGATCAGCGGTTACCGGTCTTCTGACAAGAACGGCGAATGGCTCACGATGTCGGACGCGGCCGCCAAACTCGGAGTCCCGCAAGTCAAGATCCAACGCTTCCTCAGGAATGGCATATCGCCGCCGAGCAGGTCATGCGCTACGCGCCCTATCAAATCCGCTCCAGCGACCTCGAAGACGAGTGGATCAAGGCCAAACTGGCGCGCCCAATCCCGTGTCGCGCCGAAGACGACAACCAGGAATCGCTATTTTCCGACATGGCCCAGTCGGCCCCAAGCTGCGATTTTTTGGCGGTCGTGTCCCGGCGCGTGGTGTAGGTTTTGAGGGTAGCGAAGCTGACCGGACGCGCGCTCATCGAACAAGCGCTGTAGCGGCCGGTCAGTTTCGCGGGTGGTCACCGGCGAACTTCGGATAAGTTTGGGTTGCGAGACTCAACTTACGGAGACCACCGATGACCAATGACAAGATGGACCTGCACGCCCTGGTTGGGAAGACAGCCGACGGCGATTTTCTACGCGATATGATCGGCGTTGCCGCGCAGCGGCTGATGGAGCTGGAAGTGGGCGACCTTACGGGCGCGGCCTATGGCGACAAGGATCCCGAGCGCCTCGCGCAGCGCAACGGCTATCGGGATCGGGACTGGGAGACGCGGGCAGGCACGGTCGAGCTGCGGATCCCCAAGCTGCGTAAGGGAACATATTTTCCAGGGTTTCTGGAGCCCCGCCGTATGGCAGAGAAGGCACTGACGGCCGTCATCCAGGAAGCTTATATCCAGGGGATCTCGACCCGCTCTGTGGACGATCTGGTCAAAGCCATGGGCATGAGTGGGATCTCAAAGAGCCAGGTCAGCCGACTGTGCGTGGAGATCGACGAGCGGGTGAAGGCCTTTCTCGATCGTCCGATCGAAGGCGACTGGCCCTATCTCTGGATGGACGCGACCTACATCAAAGTGCGGCGAGCCGGTCGCATTGTCTCTGTCGCGGTCATCATTGCCGTCGGCGTTAACAGCGATGGCCGGCGCGAAGTGCTCGGCATGACTATCGGTCATTCCGAAGCTGAGGTCTTCTGGACCGAATTTCTACGCAGTCTTGCCCGTCGGGGTCTGCGCGGCGTGAAGCTGGTGATCTCCGATTCCCACGAAGGCATAAAAGCTTCCGTCGCCAAAGTGTTCAGCGGCACCTGGCAGCGATGCCGGGTTCATTTTATGCGCAATGCGCTGGCCCATGCCGGCAAGAGCGGACGCCGGGTCGTGTCAGCATTCATCGCCACCGCCTTCGCACAGGAAACGCCCGAAGCCGCAAAGGCCCAGTGGCGCAGTGTCGCCGATCAACTACGTCCCACCGTACCCAAGCTGGCTGCTCTCATGGACAATGCCGAGGAAGATGTGCTGGCCTATATGACGTTCCCCGCCCAGCACCGTACCAAGTTGCACAGCAACAATCCGATCGAGCGGCTCAATGGCGAGATCAAGCGGCGCACTGATGTCGTCGGCATCTTCCCCAACGAAGAAGCCATCACCCGTCTCGTCGGCGCTATCCTTCTGGAACAGAACGACGAATGGGCCGTCCAACGCTGCCGCTACATGACACTTGAGAGCGTCTCAGGTTTAAGCGATAATCCCATCATCACGTTGCCTGCCATGGCAGCATGATCAATCCGGCTTAGCCGGAGGTCGCTGTGGCTATCCCAGCGAACCTACACCACGTTGTGGGGCACGATCTCAGCCTCCGAAATCCCCCAAATTCTCGCCAGACTGGTGTAGCTTTCGTGCCCCGCGATGAGGATCGGCTGTGGCACCGCCCATCCGCGCCATGCGTGCATCGAGTTCGGCTCGGTCGGGCCTCGAGCGGATTCGCGGCAAGTGGGGCAAGTTTGCCCGGAGTTTCATGTCAGCCAGCATCCGTGCGATCCTACGGCTTCAGCCCTTCTGGGCGGCGGGAGGTGGATTTTCGGAGCGCTCGACCAACGACCCACCAGAGGCCTCGCAGCTTCCAGTATCGACATATTTCCAGGCGTTGCCCTGATAATCAGTGGTCGATGTGCCGGCGCGTGGTTCCGGGACCAGCCATGCAGTCGTTCTGGCCCTTGAGCGCGACGCCAAAGCATTCTTCGCGCGCGGCGATTTCAGTGCCTTGGCTCCTTACTTCGGCCGTTGGCTCTTGGCCGGGCTTAGTCATTTAGCGACGCGAGCCAAGTCCCGAGCCTTGGCAAATATACCCAGGAATTCATCTTCAGTCTTACGGCCAATGGCGAGGAGGCTTTCGACGAGGAACGCAGGTGTGCCGCGGATACCGAGACCGAAGGCAAGATTGGCGTCCTGATGCAAACGGCTTAGAAATGCTTGGCGCCGGTCTTTCAGATCCTTTGTGGCCTGTTCCCAATCCGCGCCTATATCGTATCCAATATCGCGCAGCACTGTCTCGTTCAGCGGTATGTGCATTGCCATCGTACGGTCGTGATAGGCGGGATAAAGACTCTGTCGGTCCATCGCGAGGCCGACCAGGGCGGCGCGCTCTGCCATTGGCCCAAAGAATGCGAGGTCGCGATACTCTATTCGCACGTCACCGTCATGCTTCACAGCGGCTGCAAGAACGTGCGCGGTCACCTTGCAGATCGGACAGAGGAAATCATTGAACGCAACGATGGTCACTGACCCATCCGGGTTCCCGGCCGAGCGACTCGTCCGTTGGTCTGCGGCGGTTTGCGCTCTGCCATTTGAAGACATGTCCTGAGCCAAAGGCGCGCTTTCGCGAAGTACCCAGCTTCCGAGCCACCCCACTCCGGCAAGTCCGGTTAACACGGCAAAGTCGCGGCGGCTGAATGCCTTGCGCGGGGCTACATCGGCTTGATCGGGGGGAACGTCAGTTGGCACCATTGCTCGATTTCCGGACACGATATGATGGAAAGCGCAGCACGGCGGCAAAGCCGGCATCATTCGAACGAAATTGAAGAACGCCTTGGGCGGGAGCGATTGCTGCCTCGACAATCGAAAGGCCAAGCCCGGTGCCGCCCGACATGGCGCGAGGACCGCGTTCGAACCGGCGGCGCACGCGCTCAACCTCTTCCGCCGCGATGCCCGCGCCACCATCGACGACACGCAGCTCGAATCCCTCGTTTGCGGCGCACTCGATCCGCACCGGGCCGGTGCTCCCATGCTGCAGAGCGTTCTCTACCAGATTGCCGAGCGCCAGGCGCAGGGCTTCGGAATCAATGGCAAGTTCGACATCGCGCAGCGTACAGGCGGTGACGATTGGCCGATCGCTCGTCGCGGCGAGATGCGCATAGTCGCTGGCGACGCCGCTCACCACGTCACTCACGCGGGAGAAGCGGTTGGCCGGTTCAGCCTCTCGCCCCTCCTGCCGGGCGAGCTCCAGCAGCTGGCGCACCAGTCGACTGGTGCGATCCACCGAGATAGCAATCCGCTCCAGGGCATGGTCGCGCATAGCCGAGTCAGTGGCGCGACGGGCCACTTCCGCCTGGGTTTTGAGTCCAGCCAGCGGGGTCTGGAGCTCGTGCGCGGCATTGGCCACGAAGTCGCGCTCCGCCCGTCTGGCCCCCTCAAGTCTGGCGAGCAGATCGTCCATTGCCTGCACTAGAGGCCTCAGTTCTTCGGGCACGGGGTCAACGGCGAGCGGCTCAAGGGCCTGTGGCGAACGCAGCTCGATTGCGCGGGCAATACGAGCGAGTGGTGAAAGACCGCTCCGGACGCCAAACCAAAGTAGCAGTGCGAGCGCAACCAGCCCAACCGCTGCGGGCAACAGCAAGCCCAGCATCAGATCGTTGACCAGATGCTGGCGGACCGCCAGGCTGTCGCCGACCATCACCCTGATGCCACGCGCTGCGTCGACATGTGTGTAGACGCGCCAATGTTCATCCCCGATCTGGCGACTGGAAAAGCCGGGTGCGCCGCCGGCCAACGGCGCATCGGGCGCTCCGGCTGACTGGCCGACCAAAGCGCCGTCCAACGACCAGATCTGGCAGGACAGCTGTCGGGAGTAAGGCGCCGGTGCCAGTCGCTGCGCCGGCCCGCTGGCGGGAACGTCGAGCGCAGCGACCATGCGCGCTGCCTCTACCAGCCGACCATCAAGCACCCGCTCCACTTCAGCCCTGGTTGAAAAACTCGTCCAGCCTGCTGCACCCGCCCAGACCAGCATGGTCACGCCAGCGACGAGAATGAACAGACGGATCCGTAACGCAGTCATGATCGTGTAATCCGGTAACCCTCACCACGCACCGTTTCGATGCGGGTCCGGCCGAGTTTCGCACGGAGCTTGTGGATGTGTACCTCCACCGCGTTGCTTTCGATTTCCTCCTGCCAGCCGTAGATGCGATCTTCCAGCTGACTGCGCGACAGGACGTGCCCTGGGCGCTCGGCCAAAGCATGCAGGATCGCAAACTCCCGGCGAGAGACGGCGATTTCCTTGCCATCCAAGGCCACTGATCTACGCGCTTCGCTGATTATCAGCGCGCCCAGTTCCAGATCGCCGCTTGCCCGCCCACTGGCTCGACGCATAATCGCGCGCAGGCGGGCTGACAATTCAGTAAGATCGAAGGGTTTGCCCAGATAATCGTCGGCACCGCGATCAAGGCCCTCGACCCGGTCCGTGACCATGTCACGCGCAGTCAGCAGCAGTACCGGAGTCTCGACGCCGGCCCGTCGCCATTCCGCTAGCAGGTCGAGACCGGAGCCATCTGGCAGGCCGATATCGAGCACGACGCCAGCATGATCTCCTATCGCGGCGCGCGCGTCGGCAAGACAGGCGACGGCATCGACCTCGAACCCCTCAAGGCCGAGCCCCACCACGATCCCGTCGCGCAGAATATCATCATCTTCGACAAGCAGAATCCGCATTTCTGCTCCTTTCCCTGCCCACCTTACCGCCGCCTTAAGCTGGATGCTAAGCCTGCCTTAAGAAAGGGCGGCAAGGAGAACCACAATGGATGGCGTCATACAGATCGGCCCACTTGCTATGGCTACAGACCGTTTGATCGCTGTTGCAGCGATCTGGGCGTTTCTGGCGATCGCGGGTGTGATTGCCGCGCGGCTGGATAGTAGGGCAATGCGTGCTGGATGGTTGTCCTTGCTCGCCGGACTGGTTGCAGCGCGCATCGGCTTTATTCTTGCCAATCTTGATGCCTTTGTCGCCGAACCCTGGACCATGCTTGCAATCTGGCAGGGCGGGTTCTCGGTCTGGGCAGGCGCTGCGGCGGCGTTGATCATCATCTTGGTTATGCTGGGGCGCAAACCTGCAGGTCTTGCCCTGACCGCCACGGTCGCAGGTCTTTTTGTACTTCATCTCGGTGCGGCCACCTTGATTGCACCGGATGTACGACCGATGCCGCGCCTGATGCTGACGGACCTCGATGGCAAACCGGTCGAGCTGGGCATTCCGGGGCGACCTATGGTTATCAATCTGTGGGCCACATGGTGTCCGCCGTGCCGTCGCGAAATGCCGATGCTGATCGACGTGGCGCAAAGCTCCAAAGTTCCGGTTCTGCTCGTCAATCAAGGTGAGGACGCTGCGACCATCCGTGCGTTTCTTGCCAAGCAGGGCCTGGCCAACCGGGCAATCGTGAATGATCCGGGCGGCGTCTTGGGCAAGGCTGTCGCTTCGGTGGCGCTTCCAACCACCCTGTTCGTCAACAAGGCGGGCGAAATTGCCGGTCTCCATGCTGGCGAGATATCCCGGGCGGCGCTGACCGCAGGGATGCGTGATCTGCAAAGGACCCAATGAGATGAAGACACTGACAATCGCCGCTGGCATCGGCATGGCCGCACTTCTGGCCGGCGGCGTGGCGCTTTGGAGCGGTGATGCCGACCCGGCGCAAGCTCGTCAGGCGTCGAGTGACACCTCCAGCGCAGACGCGCTGCGCATCCGCTCGCAAATCCAGAATGATCCTGTTGCCCCGGCCATCGCGCCGCAGGGGCACGATGTCACTGTCGTGGTTTTCTCCGACTATCAATGTCCCTTTTGCCGCAAGCTCCACCCGTCGCTCGAAGCACTGGTGAACGAAGACCCCAAGGTGAAACTGGTCTTTCGTGACTGGCCGGTCTTCGGCGCTGCGTCCACCGAAGCCGCGCGGGCAGCCATCGCCTCCAAATGGCAAGGCAAGCATGCCGCGTTCAACGATGCGCTGATGACTATGACAGGCAAGCTGACATCGGACAATATTCGCGCCGCAGCAGGCAAGGCGGGGGTGGATTGGGCGAAACTGCAGGCTGACCTCACCGCGCACAAGGCTGAGATCGATGCTGTGCTGGATCGCAATAGCCGATACGCAGCAATGCTGGGCCTTCAAGGCACGCCCGGTATGCTGATCGGCCCCTATCTCATCCCCGGCGGCATGGATCTGCGCGGGGTGCGTGAGGCAGTGGCGCTTGCGCGACGCGATCCGAACGGAACTGCATCACAATGAAAACGCCGGCCAGGACGATGATTGATCGACTACCGCGTCTTGCGATAAGGTTTTTCGCACTCTTCGCAGCCGCTTTGCTTGGTTTCATCGCTGGACCGATCGCCGCTCAGGGCACGGCAAATATCAATGCGTCGGTGCTGGCCGAATCCAGTTCCCCAAAGCCCGGCACGACAACGCGCATCGCTATCCGCATGGTGCCACGCACTGGCTGGCATGGCTATTGGGTCAATCCGGGCGACAGCGGGCTCTCGGTAGAGGCGAACTGGACCGTGCCGGACGGCGTAACCATGGGTGACCTGCGCCATCCCGCACCAACCCTGCTCGAGCTCGCGGGGTTGGCAAGCTATGTTCACAAAGGTGCATTCACGCTCCTTACAGATTTGAACCTGAACGACGATGTTGCTCCGGGCACTGCCATCCCGCTGCGCGTTAACCTCTCATGGCTTGCCTGTTCGGACACGCTGTGTGTCCCCGAACGCGCCACGCTCGATCTGCTGCTAACGGCGGGTGATGGAACAACCAATGCAGCTGCGGCGCCGGCTTTCCGAGCCGCCAAGGCGGCACTGCCTGTGGAAGGCAGGCTTAAACTGGTGGTCTGGCGTCAGAGTGGAGACTGGCGCTTCGACATTGATGGCGAAGCCAGGCTGGATGCATCGTCGGTGCGCCTGTTTCCCGCTCAAGATGGCTGGTTCGCGGCATCGGCGCCGCAGACCGTCGTACGCCGGGAAGGTGGATGGCGCGTGACTGTCGCCGCATCGGACAATGCTGCGCCCACGCCTTCAGATTTTCGCGGCGTGTTTGCGGATAGTAAGCGCAGTTTCGCGTTGATGGCTTCGGGTGCCCGTGAAAATCCGAGGGCCGAAGCCCCTGCACAGTCGGCGCCAGCCTCCACAGCCGCCGTTCTCCCCGACGTTGCCGACAAGCCCACTCCGGCGCAGGGCTCTAAGCGTGCCGCGCCAACCGACACGCGCGCGTTCAGAATTGCACTTACCGGTGCGATCCTTGGCGGGCTGCTGCTCAACCTGATGCCGTGCGTGTTCCCGATCCTGTCGCTCAAGGCGCTGAGCCTCGCTCGATCGGGCGCTGACCGGCACACCGCGAAAGTGGAAGGGCTTGCCTATTTTGCCGGGAGCGTAGCGACGACCACGGCGCTGGGCGCAATATTGGTCGGCGCCCGCGCGATGGGCCATGACATTGGCTGGTCTTTCCAGCTTCAGGATCCCCGGATGATTCTGCTGCTGATGCTCTTGTCGCTGGCAATCGCGCTCAATTTGGCTGGTCTGTTCGAAGTGAGTGGCCCCACTTTGTCCGGCAATTGGATGACGAAGAAAGGCGGCCTCGGCGCGTTTGGCACCGGTGCGCTTGCTGCGCTGATCGCGACTCCTTGTAGTGGCCCCTTCATGGGCGTCGCGCTGGGCGCGGCACTGGTTCTGCCGGTGCCAGCTGCGCTGGCGGTTTTTGCAGGCCTAGGCCTTGGTATGGCGCTCCCATTCCTGCTGATCGCCTTCGTGCCCCGACTTCAACGCTGGCTGCCGAAACCTGGCGCGTGGATGGCAACCTTCCGCCGCATTCTTGCGATTCCGATGCTGCTGACCGCGATCGGGCTGGCCTGGGTCCTGGGGCGGCAAAGCGGCGTGGACGGGCTTGCGATGGGCCTGCTGATCGCCGCGCTGGCCGCGATGGGATTATGGTGGGTGGGCTTGCGACAAAGCGGGGGGCGCTCCGCCCTGGTCGGACTGGCACCGGTGATGGCGGCGCTTCTGGTCGCGATCGCGGTAGAGCTGCCGCGCCCGGCCGCCGCGACCGCTCCCGCAGATACCGGAGTACAAATGTTCAGTGAAGCGCGCTTTGCTGAGTTGCGCGCGCAGGGCGTACCGGTCTTCGTCGATTTCACAGCAGACTGGTGCCTCGTCTGCCAAGTCAACAAGCGAGTGGCGATCGACCGGGCGGACACGCAAGCGGCATTCGCGAAGGCGGGTGTGACGATGCTCGTTGCCGACTGGACGCGGGGCGATCCAGAGATCACGCGCTTCCTCGCCAGCCGCGGCCGCAATTCGATCCCTTACTATCTCTACGCGCCGTCGAAAAGTCCGGTTCGGGAGCTGCCGCAGATGCTAAGCAGCGAGATGCTGATCAGGCTAGCTAATGAGTCGGAAGGAAAGACAGATGATGAGCATTTATAACAAATTACTCATTCTGGGGGGCGCCGCCACATTGGTTGTTTGCATGCCCGCATCCGCTCAAGTTGCGAGGCATCCTGCGGTCGCGGACTATGGCGCGATTGCGCCCATGGCGCAGGTTGCCAACCGTCCCGCCGCGACGGATGATATGCGTGCGCTGTTCGAAATCACCGGCGAGGCACGTGGGCAAAACGGGGTCAACCGTAGTCTCGACAGGGTCGCGCGCTATCTCAATCTGCTCGCATCGAGCGGCGTGTCCACCAAACCGGGCGATATCAAGGTCATCATCCACGGGCCAGCCACACCGTTGATTCTGCGTGACGAAGCCTATCAAAAGCGGTTCAACTCCGCCAACCCAAACACGCCGCTGATTGCCGCACTCAAGCGGGCTGGCGTTGAAATCCATGTCTGTGGCCAGGCCACCGCTGGACAGGGCATTGCGCGGGAGGACATCGATCCGGCGGTCACTCTCGATCTGTCCGCGATGACGACGCTGGTCCTCCTGCAACGCCAGGGCTGGCCCCTCGTTACGGATTGACAATAGCAGTCGTCGCGGCGCGAAACCCATACCAGAAGGAAAGAACTATGCTGCTGGAAAAGATCAAGACGCCGGGCCTTTCCCACCTGTCCTATCTGGTGGGGTCGGGCGGGCAGGCAGCCGTGATCGACCCACGCCGCGACTGCGCCATCTACCTGGAGAAGGCACGTGCAGCAGGGCTTGAGATCACGTATATCCTCGAGACTCATCGTAACGAAGACCTTGTATCTGGCGCGCCAGTGCTCGCCGGCATGACGGGTGCAAAGGTGCTGCATGGGCCGAACCCGGAGCGGCCCATAGTTTATGCGACGACGGCGCGGGACGGTGATTGTTATGCCATCGGCCAACTGGAAATCCGGGCCATGGAAACACCCGGCCATACTGATGACCATCTGGCTTACGCGCTGTTTGATACCGCCTATCCGGACAAGGCGGTGGGCGTGTTCACTGGCGACGCCATGTTCGTTGGCGATGTCGGCCGCACCGATTTTTATCCCGACCGGCGCGAGGAAGTGGCCGGGCTGCTGTTCGATTCCCTCCGCAAGCTGCTGGCGCTCGGCGATCAGACCATCATCTACCCGGCTCACGGTGCCGGCTCGGTCTGCGGATCAGGCATGGCCGATCGCGAGTTCTCCACCATCGGGCATGAGCGATTGAACAATCCGCGCCTCCAGATCACGGATCGCGAGGAATTCATTCGATTGAAAGTGAACGAGAACCACTATCAACCGCCCTATTTCCGGCTGATGGAGCGGCTGAATGTGGACGGGGGCAGTGCGCCGCCGGCTGTGATGCGCCCCCGCCGCCTTTCGCTCGCGCAGTTAAGGGACCGCAAAGTGGATCACCTAGTCGATATCCGCGAGCCCATGGCCTATGCCTCGGGCCATCTGCCCGGCGCAATGAGCCTGCCGGTGGATATGATTTCCGCCTTTGCTGGCTGGTTCATCCGCGAAGGGGACAGCGTCGCCCTGATCGCTTCAGATCAAGATCAACTGGCCGCCGCCCTGGAACATCTGGTCCGGATCGCGCTGGATAATGTGGTGGGTGGCTATGTCGGCATGGTGCCCGCTGCCGCGAAAGGCGTAGCTGTGCAGCAGACACCCATGATCGACACGGACGAAGTCGAAAACCGTTTAGGTGGTGCTGAAGGGTGGACGTTGCTGGATGTGCGCGATGCAGACGAACGGGCCAAATCTGCCATCGACGGATCGCACCATATCTATGTCGGCCAGCTTAACGACCGTTGGCAGGAACTGGACAAGAAGCGGCATTACACCCTGATGTGCGCCAGCGGCATGCGCGCGACGGTCGCCGCAGGGTGGCTGGCCA
This sequence comes from Hyphomicrobiales bacterium, assembly GCA_017849395.1. Classification (GTDB taxonomy): domain Bacteria; phylum Pseudomonadota; class Alphaproteobacteria; order Micropepsales; family Micropepsaceae; genus Rhizomicrobium. The sequence goes on along the minus strand of JAFIHO010000293.1, from coordinate 5,590 downwards.
GCCGCGGTTTTGAAAAGCTCGACATCTATCTTGGTTCGATGGGAGCATGGAAGGCAGCGCATGACTGATCGTATGGATTCAGCCGCATTCTGGGACAGTCGCTTCGCTTCGGAAGACTATGTCTTTGGAACCGAGCCCAATGCATTTGTGCGCCGTGAAGCGGGCCGTTTGCCGCAAGGCGGGCGGGTGCTGGCGGTGGCCGATGGGGAAGGGCGCAATGGGGTCTATCTGGCCCAACAGGGGCTGGACGTTACCGCAACCGACATATCCGCCGCCGGAATCGCGAAGGCGCGCAGGCTGGCGCAACAGCGTGGCGTTTCCTTGACGCTGGAGCAGGTCGATCTGGCCGCCTACGACTGGCCGGAGGCTGCATTTGACGCGGTCGTCGCGATCTTCGTGCAATTTGCCGATCCCATATTGCGGGCCAAGATGTTCGCCGGCTTTGCCAGAACTTTGCGGCCCGGCGGCATTCTGCTGCTGGAAGGCTATCGCCCGGAACAGCTGGAATATGGCACCGGCGGGCCGAAAGTGGAAGACAACCTCTATACCCAAAGCATGCTGCGCGAAGCCTTTGCCGGGTGGGATATTGTTTCCCTGCAGAGCTACGATGCGGATATTCGCGAAGGCAACGGCCATGGCGGGATGTCCGCACTGATCGATCTCGTTGCGCTGCAGCCCGGCTAGCCTCAGCCGGATCCGTATCAGCCACCGGCCGGTTCGATCCTGTCCTGCGTCCCGCCGCCAAGAGCGCGAACAAGGGTGATCGCAGCCCGTTGCCGCGCTGTCTGCACAGTGATGAAGGCCTGTTGCGCAGCCAGGGCGGCAGTTTGTGCGGTAACGACTTCCAGATAGTCCGCCGCGCCATCGCGATAACGGTCCAACGCCAGTTCTTCCCCGCGCGCAGCGGCCTGCGCGGCCCGCCGCCGGTCGGCTTCCTCGGCCGCCAGCGCCGCGTTGCTGGCCAGCGAATCCTCTACCTCTTGGAAGGAGTTCAGCACTGTTTCGCGGTAATTGGCGACGAGGATGTTGTATTCCGCCTCGCTGACGGCAACCCGAGCCCGCTGCCGCCCGCCATCAAACAGGTTGAGCACCGCCGACAATGGTCCCAGCGCCCAATATCCGGTTGGGGCGCTGACAAGGGGCGCACCACTGGCCTGAAAACCACCCGCCAATGCCAGATCGATGCGAGGGAACCGGGCCGCCTTCGCCACGCCGATGCGGGCATTGGCAGCGATCAGTCGCCGCTGTGCTCCGGCAATGTCAGGTCGCCGTTCGAGCAGGGTGGATGGCAGGCCCGGCGCAATGGCGGGCAAAGCTCCAATGCTATCGGTGGGGGCAATGGCAAATTGCCCGGGCATCATGCCAATCAGTGTTGCGATGCGGTTTTCCAGCGTTGCCCGGCGCGCGGCGATCTGCCGGAACAGCGCCTGAGCATTGGCCAGTTGCGTCTGCGATCGGCTGCGATCCACGCCCGATGCGATGCCGCCTTCATGGCGGATGCGGATCAGTGCGTCTGACGCTTCGTAAGCGTCCACTGTGCGGCGCAGCAGGGCACCTTCCCGGTCAAGTCCACGCAACTGGAAATAGGCATCCGCCAGCGCGCCATGAAGGCTGAGGCGGACGGAGGCGAGACTGGCCGCTTCGACTCCCGCGTCCGCTTCGCTAGCCCTTACGCTGTCGCGCACCCGGCCCCAAAGATCGATTTCATAGTTCAGCGCACCGCCCAGAATATACTGGTCCGCCGTTATCGGAACGCCGGGACCGATGGGCCGTCCAGCGGAAAGCCGTTCGCGCGAAATGGCCGTGCGGGCATCCAGCGTGGGGACAAGATCCGACCCCGCAAGGCGCGCCTCCGCCCGCGCGCGGTCAAGCCGGGCTACTGCTGCGGCAAGGCTTGGGCTGCCCTCGTCCGCCCGCGCGATCAGGTCGTCCAGTACAGGGTCGTCGAAATCACGCCACCATTGCCCTCGCGGCTGCCGGTCCGCCGGCGCGGCATCCTGCCACCGTGCGCCATATTTGTAACTTTCCGCCACCGGCGTGGCCGGAATATTGAGTGGCGGCGCCATGGAACAGCCCGCCATCAACAGCAGGGCGGGCGCGGCGAATTTAATTCTGCGCATTGGCAGTACCTTTCCCCCTGTTGCGGACGATGCGAACCCGATCGCCTTGTGCCAGCGCTTCTGGAGGAGTGGCGATCACGCGGGCCTGCGGCGTCAGGCCGGAAGCGATCTGCACGCTGGCGCCATCGTCCCGTCCGATCATAACCGGGCGCATCGTCACGCGCCCTTCGCGATCGACCAGCCCCACCATCGTTCCCTTCGGTGTGACAATCAGCGCGCTGGCGGGTAGCGTTACGGCGGTGCCTGCCGCCATCGGGATGGCCACTTCAGCGTAGCCGCCCGGCTTAAGCCGCTGGCCTGCATTGTTCACCTCGAACTCGGCCAGCACCGTGCCCGAGGCCCGGTCCACCGCACCTGCTGTGCGTGCCAGTACGGCGTCGAAACTCTCGCCCGGATATTCCGGCACGGTCAGACTGGCCAACACGCCCCGCGTCAGCTGTCCTGACAAGGCCTGGGGCACACGGACGCGCAGGCGCAGTCGGCGGTCATCTGCAATGGTGAACAGGGGGCTGGCCGCGCCGTTGCCCGCATTCACCAGGGCGCCGATTTCCGCGTTGCGGCTGGTCACCCGGCCTGCAAAAGGTGCCACAACACGGCTGAAGCCGAGCGTGGCGCGCAATCGTTCGACATTGGCACGGGCCGAACTGGCAAGGGCCGTTGCCGCTGCTAGCCGCCCGCTCTTTTCATCGGTTTCCTGTTGCGATACCGCGTCCTTCGCGCGCAGCGCGTCCCAACGTACGGCCGTAGTTTGCGCCAGTCCACGGTTGGCTTCTGCCGTGCGCAGGTCCGCTTGCGCCTGTGCCAATTGTTGTTCCACCTCCGGCGCGTCCAGCACGGCTAGAACCTGCCCCGCACGCACATGATCGCCAATATCGACCAGTCGCCGCGCCACATAGCCGCTGGCGCGAGCATGGATGGCGGCTTCGTTATCTGGTTCCAACATGCCGGGCAGACGAATGGCGCCTGCTTCCGCCGGTTGTGGGTGCAAGACATTGACGGTCGGCAATGCATTGGCGCGGGCGAATTCTGCTTGTTCGGTATGGTCCGCATTGCGGGCAACGATGCCGCCACCCACCAGCAGCGCTACGCCAACAGCTGCCGCCGCACCATAAAGGCGGCCCTTTCGCGATGAAGTCCGTGATGGGGTGGGATCAGACATGGCTCGGTTCCAGTTCGATAGTGCGGGTTTTGGGGGCGCCCTTGCGGTGGGCCAGCGCGAACAGCGCGGGCACCAGCACCAGCGTGGCGATTGTGGCGAACGCCAAACCGCCGATCACCGCACGGCCCAGCGGCGCGTTCTGTTCCGCCCCTTCGCCCAGGGCCAGCGCCATGGGCGACATGCCGATGATCATTACCAGCGCTGTCATCAGCACCGGGCGCAGGCGAACCATGCCCGCTTCCAGTGCGGCCGTTGCAGCGTTGCCCGTTTCCGCCAGCCTTTCGCGCGCGAAACTGACGACAAGGATGGCATTGGCGGTGGATACGCCCATTGCCATGATCGCGCCGATCAGTGCCGGCACGGACAAGGTGGTGCCGGTCAGGAAAAGCATCCACGCAATGCCTGCCAATGCGGCGGGCAACGCGCCGATGATTACAAGCGGATCGATCCAGTTCTGGAAGTTCACCACGATCACCAGATAGATCAGCACGATCGCCGCGATCAGGCCGAATGCGAGGCCGTTGAAGGCTATGTTCATCGTTTCATATTGGCCGCGCAGGGTAACGGTGGATGCTTTCGGCAGGTTCTTTTCCAGCGCGACGATGGCGGCGTTCACATCGGTCGCAACGGCACCCAGATCACGCCCTTGCGTGGTGGCATAGATGTTGATGACTGGCTGAATGTCATATTTGCTGACCACGGACAGGGTGTTGCCGCGCGTGATCCGCGCGACACCGCCAAGCGTTTGCGATGCTGCATCGACGCCGCCTGCGACCGGCAGCGCGGCCAGATCGGCGACGGAGCCTACGTCCCGTTCCGGCAATTGCGCCACGACAGGATAGGACACGCCGTTTTCCGGATTGAGGTAGAATACGGGCGAGCTTTGCGCCGTACCGGCAAGCGCAGTGCCGAGGCTGGCCGTCACATCCCGCTGGCTTAGGCCATATTGCGCGATGCGTGCGCGGTCGACATCGACATTCAGTTGGGGATAGCGGGTCGATTGTTGAATGCGTGCGTCGGCCAGCCCCGGAATCTGCCGCACGCTTTTCAACAGTTTTTGCGCATATCGCTGATTTTCCGGGATGTTGCGCCCGCGTATCTGGATATCGAGAGGGGCTGGCGATCCGAAATTGAGAATCTGGCTCGTCATGTCTGCCGGCAGAAAAGCAAAATCGACGCCTGGGAATTTGAGCGGTAACTGGTGGCGCAATGCACGCACATATTCATTCGTATCCCCGTGATCCTTTGACAAAGTGATCAGGATATCGCCTTCATTGGAGCCGACCGTGCCGGAATTGGCATAAATATTGTTCAGCGCCGCCAGAGAGATGCCAATATTATCGACCATCGTTTCGATTTCCGCATCGGGGATCACGCTGCGGATATGTTGTTGCACCTGCGCGAAAGTGGCGGAACTCTGTTCGATCCGCGTCCCCGCAGGCGTCCGCACATGCAGGGCGATCTGACCGGAATCCACCGCCGGGAAGAAGTCCCGACCGAGCAACGGCACCAGCGCCAGCGACAGAAGCATGACGCCTAGAAAGACCATGGCAAAGCCGCGGCGAACATCCAGCACGCGGCGCAGCAACTGGCCATAACGGGCGCGCATCCGTTCGAACCGCTGGTCGAATGCGCGCTGAAAACGAACAAATATATTGCGCGTCGGGCGGGTCTTTGCTCCTTCATCATGCGGGCGCAGCAGGAACATCGCCATAGTCGGCACCAGCGTGCGGGCGAGCACGAAGGACGTGAGCAAGGCGAATATCACCGCCAGCGCCAGCGGCACGAACAGGAACCCCGCAATGCCAGGCAGAAAGAACATCGGCACGAACACGATGCAGATGCTCAGCAGCGCGACCAGCGCAGGTTTCACGATTTGCGCCGCGCCATCCATGATGGCGGCGATCACGCCCTTGCCATGTTCCAGATGCCAGTTCATGTTTTCGATAGTCACGGTGGCGTCGTCCACCAGAATGCCGATGGCCAGCACCAACCCGCTCAGCGTCATCAGGTTAAGCGTGTGGCCCACCGCGCCCAGACCGGCAATGGAACCCAGGATCGCCAGCGGAATGGCCGTGACGATGATGATGGTCGATCGCCACGATCCAAGGAACAGCAGGATCATGAGCGACGTCAGCAGCGCAGCGAGAGCGCCTTCGGTCACCACCGACGAAACCGCCGCTTTGACCAGTTCTGACTGGTCACCTATTGCCGTCACTTTCAGCGTATCGGGCAGGCCTGCCAGCGCCTGCGGCAGGCGCCGCTTGATCCCGTCGACAATGGCGAGTGTGGATGCGCTACCGCTTTTAAG
>JAFIHO010000292.1 GCA_017849395.1 Hyphomicrobiales bacterium | reverse complement strand
ATGGCGCCCGCGCACATGGCGCAAGGTTCCAGCGAAACATACAGGGTGGTGCCGGTTAGCCGCTCATTGGCCAGCGCTTTCGCGGCGGCGCGCACCACCAGCATTTCGGCATGCGCGGTAGGGTCGCGCAATTCGACGATGCGGTTGCCGTCCATGGCCAATAGTGTCCCATCGGGGGCCGTCAGCACCGCTCCGACCGGCACTTCGCCCCGGCTGGCGGCGGATTTCGCTTCGGCAAGCGCCAGTGCTATGGCTTCGTCGTCGTTCATGGAGGCCCTTTTGGCCGAACTTAAGACCGAAGGCGAGCGCATAGCAAAAGCGGCCCGAGAGGGTGAGCGCATAGCAAAAGTCATCGCGCGGGCCGGAATCTGCTCGCGGCGCGACGCGGAAAAGCTGATCGCCGAGGGCCGGGTGAAGCTGGACGGCGCGGTGGTGACCACGCCGGCCGTCAAGGTCACCGCCAACAATCTGGTGGTGGTGGACGGCAATCCGATCGCCGAGCCGGAACCGGCGCGGCTGTGGCGGTACCACAAACCCGCGGGGCTGGTCACCACCCACAAGGATCCGCAGGGTCGGCCGACGGTGTTCGCCAACCTGCCCAAGCATATGTCCCGTGTTGTGTCAGTGGGGCGACTGGACTTCAACTCGGAGGGCCTGTTGCTGCTGACCAATGATGGCGACATCGCGCGGCGGCTGGAGATTCCGTCGGCGGGCTGGACGCGGGTCTATCGCGCGCGGCTGTTCGGCAGGGTGACGCAACAGGATTTGGACAAGCTGGCCGGTGGCGTGACGATCCAGGGCGTGAAATATGGTCCCATCGTCGCCGATATCGAGCGCAGCAAGGGCGTCTATTCCTGGGCGACCGTGTCGCTGAAGGAAGGCAAGAATCGCGAGGTGAAGCGCGTGATGGAATCGCTGGGCCTGAAGGTGGCGCGGCTGATCCGGGTGTCCTATGGGCCCTTCCAGCTTGGCCATTTGGCGGAAGGCGGAGTGGAGGAAATTCCCGCAAGATTGTGGCGCGAAAAGCTTGGAATCGGACGCAAAAAACGGGCTGACCGGGACCGCTGAAACCTGATAGAAGCCCGGCGAGATTGCCTCCGGAGTGTTCCCATGCGCCGCATGAAAGCCAAGCTGCCGCCGCCCTATGCGGCCGAGACCAAGGATGCGCGCTTTGCCGGGACGTTCGAGGTTCTGATCCCCGTGCCGGAGCGCAACAAGCCTGCCAAGGTGCCGCTGCAATTCCCTACCCTGTCTGCCGCCGAGGGCTGGATGCACAGCGCCGAAGGCAAGGACATGATTGCGGAAATCCTGGAAGAGGCGAACGAGCGCAAGAACTGAGCGCCGTATTTTTTGAGTAATACGGCGCTCCGCTCCATCAATGATTCATTTCGCCCGACATGCCGCCGGAGGGCTGTTGGGGGCCGGACATCGTGCCGCCCGACATGCCGTCATGCTTCATCGCGGACGTGCCGGTCTTTTTCTTGTCCTTGGCCATATGGTCCTGCCCTGTGGCCATCATTCCGCCCGACATGCCCCCGGTGGGTTGCTGGGGGCCGGACATGGTGCCGGAGGGTTTGGGCCCGGCCATGCCTTCGGCATAGGCAGGGGCAGACAAGGCCAGGATGACGGCGGCGGTGGTAAACAGTTTCTGCATGGTATTCTCCCGTGTTTCGATGTGGGCAAGTCCGGCGCGGGGCGCGGTTCGGTTACGGATTATTTTGCTGTAACCTGACGCGCCTGCCCCACGAATGAGCCTGGAGGTGCCGTTGATCGCCCAGGAGGCGGAATACCGGGAACTGATGCTCGCCGCGCTTGGCGGAGATGGGGCGTCTTACCGGATTCTGCTGCAGGGACTGACGCGGCATTTGCGGGGTTATTTTGCGCGGCGGCTGGACCCCGCTGCGGCCGAGGATGCGGTGCAGGAAAGCTTGATCGCCATTCACGCGCGGCGCGCGACGTATGACCCCTCCCAGCCTTTCACGGCCTGGGTTTACGGCATTGCGCGCTACAAGCTGATCGACGAATTCCGCCGCATGAAGCGCCGCCCCACCGTGCCGCTGGAGGATGCGGGGGCGCTGTTTGCCGCCGACGAAACCTCGGCCGCCCTTGCGCGGCGCGATGCGGAGAAGCTGCTGGCCGCCCTGCCCCAGGCCAAGCGCGACCTGGTGCGGGACGTGAAACTGGACGGCACGCCCATCGCCGAGGTCGCGGCCCGCACGGGCCTGTCGGAATCGGCGGTGAAGGTGACGGTGCATCGCGCGCTGAAATCGCTGGGCGGCACATTGGGGAAACGCCATGCAGACCGATGAGCTGATCGCCGCCCTGTCGGAGGCGCCGCAGCCCGTCAGCCGCCTGACGATGGCGGGATGGATCGCGCTGGGGCTTGCGGGCGGCATCCTGGGCTCGATCGTCCTGCTGGCGGCGACCATCGGGGTGCGGCCCGACCTGGCCGCCGCGATGGCGGGCGGCCCCTTCTGGATGAAATTCTTCTACACGCTGGCGCTGGCGGCGCTGGGCGTGTGGATCGTGGACCGTATCGGGCGGCCGGGGGTGAATGCGACCCGGCCCATGCTGCTTCTCATGCTGCCGGTGATCGTCATCCTGGCGCTGGCCGCCGCCGAACTGGGCGCGGTGGGAGCGGCGGAGAAGCGCCTGCTGCTGCTGGGCCGCTCGTCCAATGTGTGCGCGCTGCTGATCGGTTTCCTGGCGATCCCGCAATTCCTGGGCGTGTTCTGGGCCATGAAGAAGATGGCCCCCACCCATCCCCGGCTGGCGGGCGCCGCGGCGGGGCTGCTGGCCGGCAGCATGGCCGCGACCATCTATGCCTTTCACTGCCGCGAGAGCGCCGCGCCCTTTGTGGCGGTCTGGTACACATCGGGCATCTTGCTGACCACGGCGGTCGGCGCGCTGCTGGGCGGGCGTATTCTTCGCTGGTGACGCCGGGGAGAGCGCGCGCAGCCGCGCCCTGAGGGCGCGTATGCGGCGCTGAAGGTCTTTCCACCTGATTCCGGGTTTGGCGGCGCGGCGGTTTCCGCGCGGAGCCCCGACATGCGGGTGCCAGACCTGGTCCGCACGTGCTCTGATCCCCGATAATTACCCCGTTCGGAGTTAGAGTTTTCCGCGGTAATTTTCCCTGGCCGGGAGGAGCGGAAGACGATGAAAGCCTCAAAGTTCACGGACGCCCAAAAGGCGTTCATTCTGAAACAGGGCGCCGAT
>JAFIHO010000291.1 GCA_017849395.1 Hyphomicrobiales bacterium | reverse complement strand
TGCCTGAAAATGGCGGTATTCCGGCAAATAATGCAGCTCAACGGGCTCGATATATCCGAAAGAGCAGCGTTGCAGGGAATTGAAGGGGCCTCTCCGGGCCTAACCGGCCACGATGCGCGCCTTCAGGATCTTGTCCGGTTCGCCGCTGATTGCGCCGTTGTTGCCTTCGCCGCCCTTTTTGATGGCGTCGACATGCTCCATGCCTTCGACCACTTCGCCCCAGACCGAGTATTGCCGGTCCAGCCAGGGGGCATCGTCGAAGCAGATGAAAAACTGGCTGTTGGCGCTGTTGGGGTTGGAACTGCGCGCCGCCGAAACAGTGCCGCGCTTATGCGGCTCCTGGGAAAATTCCGCCTTCAGGTCCGGCAGTTCCGATCCGCCCATGCCGGTGCCGGTGGGATCGCCGGTCTGGGCCATGAAGCCCGGAATCACACGATGAAACACCACGCCATCATAGAATCCTTCGCGCGTCAGCGTCTTGATGCGCTCGACATGTTCCGGCGCCAGGTCGGGCCGCAGCTTGATCGTTACCGGACCGGTTTTGAGGTCCAGGACCAGGGTATTCTCGAGATCGGATGCCATCAGGGATTTTCCTTGCAACGCTGAATGACCGCCTTTGCGACGGCCGGGGTGGTGAAGGGGGTGATATCGCCGCCCAGAATGGCGATCTCTTTGACCAGGCGCGATGCGATGGCCTGATGACGGGGGTCCGCCATCAGGAAAACGGTCTCGATCTCGCTGGACAGGCGCTGGTTCATCGCGACCATCTGGAATTCATACTCGAAGTCCGACACGGCGCGCAGACCGCGGATGATGACCGACGCGCCCACCTCCTCCGCGAACTTGACCAGCAGCGTGTCGAAGGCCCGCACCTCCACCGTGGCGCGGCCCGCAGCCTGCTTCTCGGCCTCTTCCCGGACCATCGCCACACGCTCATCCAGCGTGAACAGTGGAGTCTTGGATGCATTCGTGGCGACGCCGATCACCAGATGATCGACCAGCTTCACCGCCCGCTTGATGATGTCCAGATGCCCCAGCGTGACGGGATCGAATGTGCCGGGGTAAAGCCCGACACGTCTCTTCGGGCTGCTCATGGGGTATCCGCGATGCGTTCGACCGATACCACCCGCTCACCCTCGTCCACACGGAACACCGTGACGCCCTGTGCGGCGCGGCCCTGGATGGAAATGCCGGCCACCGGCACGCGGATGGTCTGGCCCGCATCGCTGATCAGCATCAGATCGTCGCTCTCCTCCACCGGGAAGGAGGCGATGATGGCGCTGTTCTTCTTGCCCATGCCCATGGCGACGATGCCCGAACCGCCCCGCCCCGTGACACGATATTCATAGGACGAACTGCGCTTGCCGAAGCCGGTCTGGGAGACGGTCAGCACGAACTGCTCGCGCGCGCCCAGCGCCGCATAGCGTTCGGGCGTGAGGGTCGCCTCCTCCACATTGTCCTCGGCGTCTTCCGCGACCTCATCGAGCGGCGTTTCGTCGTCGCCATTGGCGGCGCGGCGGGCCGCGCTGGCCTGTTTCAGATAGGCGCGCGCCTCGGCGGAGGTAGCGTCGGAATGATACAGCAGGGAAAGACTGACAACCTCGTCGCCGCCCTCTTTTCCGAGACCCGCCAGCTTGATGCCGCGCACGCCGGTGGAATCGCGGCCCTTGAACACCCGAACATCGGTCAGCGGGAAACGGATCGCCTTGCCCGCGCGGGTTGTCAGCAGGACGTCATCGCGTTCGGTGCAGGTGGCGACGCCCACAATGCCGTCGCCCAAAGCTAGCTTCATCGCGATCTTGCCGTTGCGATTGATGCTGACGAAATCGGACAATTCATTGCGTCGCACATCGCCCGATTTGGTGGCGAACACGACATTCAGCTTGTCCCATTCGGATTCATTCTCGGGCAGCGCCAGGATGGTGGTAATGCGCTCGCCCTCGGTCAGCGGCAGCAGATTGACCATCGCCTTGCCCTTGCCGGAGATGCGCGCTTCGGGCAACCGCCAGACCTTCAGCTTGTAGACCATGCCGGTCGAGGAGAAGAACAGCATCGGCGCATGGGTCGAGGCGACGAACAGATTGGTGACGAAATCTTCGTCCCGCGTCGCCATGCCCGCACGGCCCTTGCCGCCGCGCCCCTGCACCCGGTATTCGGCGATGGGGGTGCGCTTGATGTAGCCCGCATGGGTCACGGTGACCGCGACATCCTCGCGCTCGATCAGCGCCTCGTCCTCGATCTCGATATCCGCGTCGATCAGCTCGGTCTTGCGCGGCGTGGCGAACTCGGTCCGGATCGCCGTCAGTTCATCGCGGATGATCTGCAGCACCCGGCCGCGCGACGACAGAATGTCCAGATAGTCGCGGATCGCCTCGCCCAGCTTGGCGCCTTCGTCATTGATCTCGTCGCGGCCCAGCGCAGTCAAGCGTTGCAGGCGCAAATCCAGGATTGCCCGCGCCTGTTCCTCGGTCAGGCGCATGGTGCCGTCTTCCGCCACCATGTGGCGCGGATCGGCGCTCAGCATCACCAGCGGCGCGACATCGCCGGCGGGACATGCACGCGCCATCAGGCCTTCGCGCGCGGCAGCGGCGTCCGGCGCCTCGCGGATCAGGCGGATCACTTCGTCGATATTGGCCACCGCGATGGCCAGACCCACCAGGATGTGGCCGCGTTCCCGCGCCTTGGCCAGTTCGAACTTGGTGCGGCGGGTAACGACCTCCTCGCGGAAGCCGACAAAGGCGGCGAGGAAATCCTTCAGGTTCATCTGAACCGGACGGCCCTCGTTCAGCGCCAGCATGTTGACGCCGAAGCTGGTCTGCAGGCTGGAGAAGCGATAGAGCTGGTTGAGCGTCACTTCGCTGGATGCATCGCGCTTCAACTCGATCACGATGCGCATGCCATGGCGGTCGCTTTCGTCGCGGATGTCCGCGATGCCTTCCACCCGCTTGTCGCGCACCAGTTCGGCGATGCGCTCCAGCAGCACCGCCTTGTTCACCTGATAGGGAATTTCCGTGACGATGATGGCGTCCCGGTCCTTGCGGATTTCCTCCACCGTGCAGCGCGCCCGCATCAGGATGGCGCCGCGCCCGCGCGCCAGGGCGCCGCGCGCCGCCAGCTTGCCGATGATGAGCGCGCCGGTCGGGAAATCCGGTCCCGGCACGATCTCGGTCAGGGCTTCCAAGTTGATCGATGGGTCGTCGATATAGGCCAGTGTGGCGTCGATCACCTCGCCCAGATTGTGGGGCGGGATGTTGGTCGCCATGCCGACCGCAATGCCGGACGAACCATTGACCAGCACATTGGGAAAGCGGGCGGGCAGCACCACCGGCTCTTTTTCCGAGCCGTCATAGTTGGGCTGAAATTCGACCGTTTCCTTGTCGATGTCTTCCGTCAGCGCATGGGCGATCTTGGCCCGACGCGCCTCGGTGTAACGCATGGCGGCGGGCGGATCGCCGTCCACCGAGCCGAAATTGCCCTGGCCGTCGATCAACGGCACGCGCATGGAGAAATCCTGCGCCAGCCGCACCAGGGCGTCATAGATCGACTGGTCGCCATGCGGATGGTACTTACCCATCACATCGCCGACGATGACCGCCGATTTGCGATAGGGCTTGTTCCAGTCGCGCCCTTCCTCATGCATCGAGAAGAGAATGCGCCGGTGCACCGGCTTCAGTCCGTCACGCGCATCGGGCAGCGCGCGGCTGACGATCACGCTCATCGCGTAATCGAGATAGGAGCGTTTCAGCTCGTCTTCGATGGCGATCGGCGCGATGGGCTGGCCGCCTTCGGGAGAACCGGGCGGGGGCGCCGCAGTGTCGGAATTGTCGCTCAAAAAACGTCCCTGGGCAGGCCCCTGAAACGGGGCACGAAGCAGGCGTGATTCCTAGCATTTTTGACCGCGCCACAGCCAGCAAAACCGCCTGCGAAATCCCGTCTAAATGGCTTGCATTTACGGCTGTTTGTGCCTGTGTTTCGCGGCGTTTTCTGCCGTCAGCGGTTGGGCGCGGCGGGGCCCTTGAGAACCCGCCGCAACTCCTCGTCCACCCGGTTCATGTCATAGGCGTAAATCATCCTTTGGGAGCCGATGTCGCGATAGCCGAAGGTGATCCCGACCAGCCGCCCCTGCCCGTCCAGCACCGGCCCGCCGGAGAAGCCGGGCCCCGCATTGCCCGTGAAGGTGAAATAGGCGGACGCCGTGCAACCGGGACAGGTGTGCACGCCCCGGACCGTGCCGTGCGCCAGCCGCAGCTCGCCGTCGCGGCCCTGGCCATAGGCGGTCACCGCCATGCCCATTTGAACCACAGAAATTGGGGGGCCCCCTCCCGTTCGGGTTCGGAAGAACAGGAGGTCGTAATCCCGCGCGCTGCCTGCAACGCTCCGGGGATCGACCAGATTGGCGTTAGGCGCCACCGTGACCGCCATGCCGGGCGCGATAGCCACCGCCGCCCCATTGGCACTGTCGATGCCCAGATGGGTCCGCTTGTGCAGCGGGATATAGGCGGCCGCCACGTAAGGGGACGCGATGGCCTTCACCGCCAGCCCGGAGGAGGTTGTGCAGCCGGTCAGGATCAGGAGAGCCAGCGCACAACCTGTCATGGCCCGGCCCCCCGAACCACGCGAAGCGCGGGCGGAGGACAAGCTTAACGCCCGGGCCAACCAGGGCCGCGAAAAGACTCCCGACGGGCGCGCCGCTTGCCCTGGATGGCCCACGTGAAGTGGGCCATGACACCTGGGATTGCCGAACGGTAATCGAGACCAGGGCCTAGAACGGAATCTCGTCATCCAGTTCTTCGCGCTGGAAGCTGGCCGGGGCCTCGCTGGCGCCGCGCCCGCCGCCGAAGGAACCACTACCACCGCCCTCGCCGCCGTTGCGGCCGTCCAGCATGGTCAGTTCGCCCCGAAAATTCTGCAGCACCACTTCGGTGGAATATTTCTCCTGCCCGTCCTTGTCGGTCCATTTGCGGGTCTGGAGCTGGCCCTCGACATAGACCTTGGAACCCTTGCGCAGATACTTCTCCGCGACCTCGGCCAGGTTCTTGTTGAAGATCACCACCCGGTGCCACTCGGTCTTTTCCTTGCGCTCGCCGCTGGCCTTGTCGCGCCAGGTTTCCGAGGTGGCGACCGACAGGTTCACCACGGCGTCGCCGCTCTGCATCCGGCGCACTTCCGGGTCCTTGCCCAGATTGCCGACCAGAATGACCTTGTTGACGCTACCCGCCATGACCCAATCCTTTCGCGCTGAGCGCCGGACCTTAGGCCCGTCCGCGACACTATGCATTGTGCATAGGCATTTTGTTCTTATTATGTTCTGGTCAGATTCGAGTCAATCCCCAACTAATGTGAGCCGGACCCGACCGTCCTTGCGTATCTACGGTTCCGACCCCACATCGCGGTACTTCCTTTGGTCTACCGCTTCGCTACTTGAGACCCTGTATGCTCAAAAACATCTCCATTCGCGGCGCGCGCGAGCACAATCTCAAGAACATCGATGTCGAGATTCCGCGCGATACCTTGACCGTGCTGACCGGCCTGTCCGGTTCCGGCAAATCCAGCCTCGCTTTCGACACCATCTATGCCGAAGGCCAGCGCCGCTATGTCGAGAGCCTGTCAGCCTATGCGCGTCAGTTCCTGGAACTGATGCAGAAGCCCGATGTCGATCACATCGAGGGCCTGTCGCCCGCCATCTCCATCGAGCAGAAGACCACCAGCAAGAATCCGCGCTCGACCGTCGGTACCGTCACCGAAATCTACGACTATCTGCGCCTGTTGTTCGCGCGGGTGGGCGTGCCTTATTCGCCTGCCACCGGCCTGCCCATCGAAAGCCAGACCGTCAGCCAGATGGCGGACCGGATTCTCGCGCTGCCGGAAGGCACGCGGCTGTATCTGAACGCGCCCATCGTGCGCGGCCGCAAGGGCGAATACCGCAAGGAATTCGCCGAACTTCAGAAGAAGGGTTTCCAGCGCGCCAAGGTGGACGGGAAATATTACGAAATTTCCGGCGTGCCCGCGCTGGACAAGAAGCTGAAGCACGACATCGAGATCGTGGTGGACCGCATTGTGGTCAAGTCGGATCTGGGCAACCGGCTGCCGGATTCCATCGAGACCGCGCTGAACCTGACGGATGGGCTGCTGATCGTCGAATATGCCGACGAGAAGGACAAGGACGGCAATCCGAAGCAGATCATGATGTCGTCCAAATTCGCCTGCCCGGTGTGCGACGGCCTTGGCACCCAGCTTTACTTCGATCCCGCGCTGGTGGTGCCGGACGAAACGCTGACGCTGAAGAAAGGCGCGCTGGCGCCCTGGTCGAAATCCTCCTCGCCCTATTATCTCCAGACGCTGGAGGCATTGGCGCGTCACTACAAATTCTCGATGAACGAGGCCTGGGAAGACCTTCCCAAGAAGGTCCGCGATGTGATCCTGCACGGTTCCGGCGAGGACGAGATCAAGTTCATCTATGACGATGGCATGCGCCGCTATGAAACGAAAAAAGCGTTCGAGGGCGTCATCCCCAACATGCAGCGCCGTTTCAAGGAAACGGACTCGAGCTGGGTGCGCGAGGAACTGGAGCGTTTCCAGGACACCAGCCCGTGCGGCGATTGCAAGGGCTATCGCCTGAAGCCGGAAGCCCTGTCGGTCAAGATCGGCGGGCTGCATGTCGGCCAGGTATGCGAACAGTCGATCCGCGACGCCGATGGCTGGTTCCGCGACATCGACCAGAAACTGAACAAGCAGCAGAAGGAAATCGCCGCGCGCATCCTGAAGGAAATCCGTGCCCGGCTGAAATTCCTCAACAATGTCGGTCTGGATTATCTCACCCTGGCGCGCGCGTCCGGCACTTTGTCGGGCGGCGAAAGCCAGCGTATACGGCTGGCATCGCAGATCGGCTCGGGCCTGACCGGCGTGCTCTATGTGCTGGACGAACCCAGTATCGGGCTGCACCAGCGCGACAACAGCAAATTGCTGGAATCGCTGAAGGGCCTGCGCGACATGGGCAACACCGTGATCGTGGTGGAGCATGATGAGGACGCCATCCGCACCGCCGACCATGTGATCGACATGGGGCCGGGCGCCGGCATTCACGGCGGGCACATCATCGCCGAAGGCACGCCAGCCCAGATCATCGCCAACAAGAAAAGCCTGACCGGCAAATATCTCAGCGGCGTCGAGAATATCGCGGTGCCTGCGACGCGGCGCAAAGCGGCGCATAATCGCTGGCTCAAGGTGGTCGGCGCGAAGGCGAACAATCTGAAGAATGTCACGGCGTCGATCCCACTGGGCACGCTAACCTGCATCACCGGCGTGTCGGGCGGCGGCAAATCCACCCTCACCATCGAGACGCTGTACAAGGCGGCGGCCCGCAAACTCTCACAGGCGCGAGAACATCCCGCGGCGCATGACAAGATCGAGGGGCTGGAATTCCTCGACAAGGTGATCGACATCGACCAGTCGCCCATCGGCCGCACCCCGCGTTCCAATCCGGCGACCTATACCGGCGCGTTCACGCCGATCCGCGACTGGTTCGCCGAACTGCCGGAAGCCAAGGCGCGCGGCTATCAGCCGGGCCGCTTCAGCTTCAATGTGAAGGGCGGCCGCTGCGAGGCCTGCCAGGGCGACGGCGTCATCCAGATCGAGATGCACTTTCTGCCGGACGTCTATGTCCAGTGCGATGTGTGCAAGGGCAAGCGCTACAACCGCGAAACGCTGGAAGTGAAATTCCGCGACTATTCAATCTCGGACGTGCTCGACATGACCATCGAGGCAGGCGCGGACCTGTTCAAGGCAGTGCCCTCGATTGCCGAGAAGCTGGAAACGCTGAAGCGCGTCGGGCTGGGCTATATCTCCATCGGCCAGCAGGCGACGACTTTGTCGGGCGGCGAGGCGCAGCGCGTGAAACTGTCCAAGGAATTGTCGCGCCGCGCCACGGGGCGTACGCTTTACATACTGGACGAGCCGACCACCGGCCTGCACTTCCATGACGTGAAAAAGCTTCTGGAGGTGCTGCATGAACTGGTCGAAGCGGGCAACACGGTGGTGGTGATCGAACACAATCTGGAGGTCATCAAAACCGCTGACTGGATCATCGACCTTGGCCCGGAAGGCGGCGATGGCGGGGGCGAGATCGTCGCCAGCGGCACGCCCGAAGATGTGGCGAAGGTCGCCCGCTCCTACACGGGCCAGTATCTCAAGCCGCTGCTGAAGGTACGCGAACCGGCGAAGAAGCTGCGGGCGGCGGAATAGCCGCGTCAGCCAGCTTCGTTGTCAGTCGAAGCTCTTCCCGGACGTGTCCCCGGCCAGGGCGCGGTGCACCGCCACGCTGGCGCCCGAGACCAGGCCAATGGTCAGCGGCGCGATGAAGAACGCGATACCGCTCGCCACGGGCATGGTGGCGCGCTGGTGTTCCAGCGCCGCCAGCATCACGGCATGTTGGCCGGCCGATGCGGCGGCCTGTCCGGCGCCCGGCACCAGCATTTCTGCCAATTGCATGATGATGAGGCCCGGCGCGAAGACCGCGATGGCGATGGCCAGCAGGCCGGCGAAATTCCCCGCCGACAGCGCCCAGGCGCGGCGCATCGCCAGGTCCTCACCCTGCGCGGCCACGGCGGGCAGCAGCAACAGGAAACGCGGCACCGCGATGGCCATGACGCCATAGAAGGCGAACATCATCAGAAGCCCGCTCTGGGTCTCGGTTGGGCGCAGGCCGCCCATGGACAGCGCCAGTTGCGCCACCGTCGCCGTCAGGAGCGCCGCCAGCATCAGCAGCATCACCAGTCCGGTCAGCGCCAGGAAAGCGCGGAACAGCCGCCATTCCACCGCCCCCAGCGCGAAATGCATCATCGTGTTTCCCTGGCGCGTGCCCAGCGCCAGTTGCGTCACCGCGCTGTACATCACGGCATAGAGCAGCAGCACGACCACCAGATAGGCCAGGGTCATCAGCGCGGCGGGGCCCATGGCGGCAGGATTGCTGCCGCGCAGGTAGTCGATCATCGCGCCGAACAGATTTTGCAGCGCGAAGAACCCCGTGACGCTGAGGACCACCATCGGCAGCCAGATCAGGCCGATGATCGACCCCAGATTCTGGAAGGTGAAGCCATAAGCGGCACGGATCGTCGCAAGGACGGGAATCTTTGTCATGCCGCACTCCGCGCGGAAAAGAGAAGGACGCGCGTCAGGAACGGCCGCCGTCAGAATTCATCGAAAGGACGCAGGTCGTCGAACACCGGCGCGCGGGGAGCAGTGGCATCCCGCCACAGGCCCGTGACCCACGCAATGGCGGCAACGGCGAGCGGCGCCTTGGCGAGGTCGCGGATCGGTTCCGCGACGGCGGCCAGACGCTTGCGGGGCACAAAGGCGGCGACACCGACAGCAGCGATGGCGATCAGCCCCGCGCCCAGCATCAACTTGGTGTAATTGGTTCCCTTGCGCTCTTCGCTCATGTTTTTCCTGCCTGTCTCACGCACTATAAGCGCCCGGTGCTTGGCCTGTCATCTGCCGCGCCGCCGCGCCCCGCGCTTTCCCCGTCATGCCGTCAATTCGCCACATCCCGTCCACAGTTTCCAGCACCGGCGATGAACCGGACGCCGCAACCTGGCGTTGGTCTGTAATTGCGGACGCTGAACGATGCACCGGGTTGCCTTAATGAAATATTCCACAACAATAGGAATTTAGTCCTAATGTTATAGTTTCCGTACCCTAGCCAGGAATCAGGATATGTCTCGTACCTTTGGTGCACCGCCATGGTCGTCTGCCTCAGCTCCTATCTGGGCGCGCCTAAGTGGCTATGCCCCGAAAGTACGACGAGGCCGCCGCTTGTTTATCCTGCGAGCAGTTACCGACGATTCCGCCGCTGAGTCCGGCGACCGCCGATTGTTTCTTGCAGGCTATTTGCTGTCAGCGGAAGGCTGGGCCGAATTTTCTGAGGCATGGGATCGCGCCCTGCGGCGCGCTCCCTCTATCGGCTATCTCAAGATGGTGGAAGCCCAAAACCTCAGAGGAGAGTTTCGCCATTGGCGTGTTTCCGAAAAAAATAAGAAGTTAAAACAACTTGCAACTGTGATACGGC
>JAFIHO010000290.1 GCA_017849395.1 Hyphomicrobiales bacterium | reverse complement strand
TGGGATAATAATCGCCGCCCGCCCGCTCCAACGCATCCGCCCAGGCATGGTCGAACACATACTCGCCCTGGGAATGGTTCTTGAAATACAGCGGCAACAAACCGGAATCATCATCCAAAACGAGATGACAAGGCTGCCATCCCGTCCGCGCCGTGGCCGAACCGGACTCTTCCACCGCTGCAAAGAACTCATAGCGGGTGAAGGGATGCGGCTCGGCCAATCCTTCCGGATTGGCCAGCGCATTCCAGCGCGCCGCTCCGATCTCCGCGGCGCTGGTAACCAGGCGCGCCGTCACTTGATCTCGAACACCGCGTCCACTTCCACCGCCACGCCGCGCGGCAGCGAACCCACGCCGATGGCGGCGCGCGCATGTTTTCCCGCCTCGCCGAACACCGCGACGAACAGGTCCGACGCGCCGTTTCCGACTTCCGGCTGCTGGACGAAATCCGGCACCGCGTTGACGAACACGCCCACCTTCACGCAGCGCGCCACTTTCTCCAGATCGCCGCCACAGGCCATCTTCAGCACCGCCAGCACGTTGACCGCGCACAGCCGCGCCGCGGCCTTGCCGTCTTCCAGCGAGATTTCCGCGCCGACCTTGCCGATATACTGCGGCACGCCATCCTTCAGCGTCACCTGGCCGGAAATGAACACCTGCTTGCCGCTTATGACATAGGGCACATAGCTGGCCACCGGAACTGGGGGCGTGGGCAGTTCGATACCCAGTTCCTTCAAACGCGAGTCGATCTTGGACATGTTTTCCTCTTGGAATTTTGTAAAGCTAACGCCTCGCGAAGCATCCCGCCATAAGAACCTGCGGCGGCAAAAGGGGCGAAAGATCGCCCTGGCGTTCCTGGCGGTTCTCCCTGCCTTTTTTGCCCCCGCCATGGCGCAGGACGCGTCCGGTCTGGTCCCGGTTTTCTTCTCACTCCCGGAAGAGGACTGGCGCACCAAGCCGCTGGCCGATGCCATCCGCGCCGCCCTGTCGCACACGCCGGGATTCAACCTGATGTCGAGCGCCGCGCCCGGTACCCTTGTGATCAGCGTCCCGGAAGGCGTCGGCGACGCAGGCCCCAAGGAACGCACCCGCTACAGTTTCATGGTGCGTTTTTCGCGCGACGGCGTGAAGATCGGCGACAGCATGCAATCCTGTAAGGCATCCGAATTGTCGGTCTGCGCCGGCCAGATTGTCGCCGACGCCCAAAGCGCCGCGCTGATGCATTAGCCGCGCCGCTTCTGTGTCCGCAGGCTCCGCCCGGTTCCCACCGCTTCACCGCCGAATTTTTCCCGGATACGGTCCATCGCCCGTTCCGCCGCCGCGCGCTTGTCCGATCCGGTATCGATCAGATGGACGGGATCGGCCTCGGCGGCGGGTGCAAGATTGGAAATGCCCACGCCCAGCAGCCGAAATTTCGTGCCGTCCGCCTCACGCGTCAGCGCCGTGCGCGCGACGCGGAAGATACGGTCCGCCAGTTGCGTCGGCACATCCAATGAGGCGCTACGCGTCCGCAGCTTGAAACTGGCCGTCTTCAGTTTCAGCACCACGGTGCGCCCCGCAAGGCTCTTGGCCTTGGCGCGCGCGGACACACGCTCTGCCTGCCGCCACAACACCGCTTCCAGATCGGCCAGCCGCGATAGGTCGGTGTCGAAGGTGGTCTCGGAGGAGATGGTCTTTATCTCCCCCTCCGGATCGACGGGGCGGGAATCCTGCGCGTTGGCCATGCGCGACAGCCACAAACCCGTCGCGCCATAGCGACCCGCCAGGTCGCGCGGGTCGGCGTCCTGCAGCGCGCCGATGGTGGGGAAACCGTCCCGTTCCAGCCGCGCCTGCAACACCTTGCCCGCGCCGCGTATCATCCCCACCGGCTTGTCGCGCAGGAAGGATTTCGCCTCCGCCATGCCGATCACCGCGAAGCCGCGCGGCTTGTCCAGCTCGGAAGCCAGCTTGGCGAGAAATTTGTTGCCGGACAGGCCGATGGAAACGGTGATGCCGATCTCCCGCTCGATATCCAGCGCCAGCTTCGCCATGGTGCGGGCAGGGGACATGCCGTGCACCCGCTCCGTCCCCGACAGGTCCAGATAGGCCTCATCCAGCGATAGCGGCTCCACCAGCGGGGTCAGGGCCAGCATCATCTGGCGGATCTGCCGCGCCACCCCGGCATAGACCGCCATGCGAGGCTTGATCACCACCGCCTGGGGACACAGTTTCCGGGCCTGAAACATGGGCATGGCCGAGCGGACCCCGGATTTACGGGCGATGTAACAGGCCGTGGAGACCACCCCGCGCGTTTCACCTCCCACAATCAAGGGCTTGTCGCGCAGGCTCGGATCGTCCCGCTTCTCGATGGCGGCGTAAAAAGCGTCGCAATCCATATGGGCAATGGCCAGCCGGTCCAGTTCGGGATGGCTCAGAATTCGGGTCGAACCGCAGGCCGGACAGTGAAAATCGTCTCGCAACTGCAAGAAATCATCTGTACACGTAATGGAGTCGGCATATGGGCGTATGATCGACAGACATTGTCGGCAGAAGGCGGGCCATTGCGCGGAATACATGGCTACAACGTAACGCTAATTTTACGTCATGTCCGGTATCCGTTGCGTCAGGCGAATGGGGGTTGATGCTTTGAGTTCGATCGGCAAGCCGGCATCGGGAAAATCGGGGGGCGTTCCGCCCTGGAACGAGCAAGTCGCGGAATTCGGCGCTCATCGGTGGCGC
>JAFIHO010000289.1 GCA_017849395.1 Hyphomicrobiales bacterium | reverse complement strand
CTGGATGGCGTAGGTGCCGGGCGTGATGCCTTGCAGGACGATGATGTTCCGGCCCGGCTTCACCGCCACATCGGCCGAAGCCGCGGGCTTGGAATCGTCGCTGGGATAGCCGGCCTCGTCATACAGGCCCAGCCGCAGGGTGCCGCCCTGGGGCGACACATTCTCGATCCGGATGGTGAGGCTGCCCAGCTCGGCTGCATGGGCCGGAATCAGTTCAACGGCCAGTACAAGCACCAGCCAGAACACAGCCGTTCCCGCAAAGGCAATGCGCCACACGTATCCCATATCCCGTCCGCCCCCCGGCGCCGCCAATTTGTATCAAATTGTCGCAAAATGGGTGACAATTTGCAAGCGGCGGCCAGGAAACAGACCACGAAGTTCTTAATCTTGTCGGTAACTGGTATCAGGCCAGCTTGGGTTCAAGCTTTTTGCAGGCGTCGATCAGGCCCTTAACCGCGTCCACGGACTTGGTGAGCTGTTCCTTCTCGGTGGGGGTGAGTTCCAGTTCCACCACCCGCTCGATGCCCTTTTCGCCGATCACGGCAGGAACGCCCACATACAGGTCCTTGAGGCCGTAGGGACCGTTCACATAGGCGGCGCAGGGCAGCACCCGCTTCTTGTCCTTCAGGTAGCTCTCGGCCATCACAATGGCGCTGGTGGCCGGGGCGTAATAGGCCGAGCCGGTCTTGAGCAGGCCGACGATCTCGGCACCGCCGTCGCGGGTGCGCTGGGTGATCTGGTCCAGGCGGTCCTGCTTGATCCAGCCCATCTTCACCAGTTCCGGCAGCGAAATGCCCGCCACGGTGGAGAAGCGCGGCATCGGCACCATCGTGTCGCCATGGCCGCCCAGCACGAAGGCCGAAACGTCTTCCACCGACACATTCATCTCTTCGGCCAGGAAGTGCCGGAAACGCGCCGAATCCAGCACGCCCGCCATGCCGACCACCTTGTTGTGCGGCAGGCCGGAGAACTGGCGCAGCGCCCACACCATCGCGTCCAGCGGGTTGGTGATGCAGATCACGAAGGCATCCGGGCAGTTGTTCTTGATGCCCTCGCCCACCGCGGCCATCACCTTCAGGTTGATGCCCAGCAGATCGTCGCGGCTCATGCCCGGCTTGCGCGGCACGCCCGCGGTGACGATCACGACATCGGCGCCCTTGATGTCGGCATAATCATTGGTGCCCCGGAGGCGGGAGTCGAAACCTTCGACCGGACCGGACTGGGACAAGTCCAGCGCCTTGCCCTGGGGCAGGCCTTCGGCGATGTCGAACAGCACCACATCGCCCAACTCCTTCAGGCCGATCAGATGGGCCAGGGTGCCGCCGATCTGTCCGCCGCCGATAAGAGCGATTTTCTTGCGCGCCATGGGTGTCGTCCTTCCCTAAAGTCCGGGCGCTACCTAGCCGCTGGGCGGGGCCGGGGCAAGCAGACAAATCGCCCGGCGCAACCGCGGTTCTAGTCCGTCAGCAGCCGGACGAAGGCCATGGCTCCGCGGGGATTGTCGCCGTAGGGGGCGGTGGCGGAGGCAGGGGTGAAATTGAAGGCGTAGAGCCCGCCTAGGCCCAGCTTGAAGCCGTCCGCCACCCGGAAGTCGCGCACCAGGCCCAGGCTGACCGCCCCGGCGCGCCGCACATCGTGCCCCGGCATCAGTTCGTTGCTGGCGATGGTCTCGGCCCGGGCGAACAGCGTCCACAGGGGCGTGGGCTTGAACTCCGTCTCCAGCAGCGCCGCGTCCTCGTCCACGCCGTCTGAAAGATACTTGCGGCCATAGGCCAGGGTGGCGGCCACGCTGCCGATGGGAAAGGCGTCGTACCAGGTGGCGCTGGCGGTGAAGCGGGTTTCGTCGTGATCGGGATCGAGCTGTTCGGGACTTTTCAGGAATCCGCCCGACATCTGCAGCGACCAGTGACTGTCGGGATTCCAGCTGAGGCGCGCGGCGGTGGAATCGAAACGCGCCCGTTCGAAATCGAAGCGATGCTGGTCCGGCTCGCGGCCGGTGAATTGCGAGACTTCCAGCTTCCAGCCGTCATGCGTCCATCCCGCCGTCAGAACACCGAAGGTGATGTGGGTGGAATCCAGCCAGTGATGCGCGATGGGCGTGGACGGATTGTCCATCGCCGATATCCTCATCATGTAGGCGGTCGGTCCCAGCGCCGGTTCGCCCGGATAGCCGCCATAGAGAAAAACACTGTCCGTGTCCGAGAGGCGGTGAGTCCAGGTGGCGGCCAGTTCCATGAACAGATCGTGCGGATGCTGCCTGTCGATCAGATGCGTCTTGCCATCCGCCGTTTCGCCATTGGCGAGCAGAAGCGGATAGCCGCGCCGCCCCATGAAGGGATCGAGGCTGAACATGGTGCGCAGGCCCAGTGTGTCGTTCGCGCCGAAATCCCGCTGCGCCATCGCCATCAACATGCCGGGCGCGAAGACCTTGCTGTCGCCGTCCGGACCGCACTGGCTGTCGGCCACGCCCCAGACGCGGCCCACCAGCATCGTCATCCATTTGTCCAGCATCAGGTGAATGCCGGGCTGCGGCGCGGAATCGGGTTGCCAGCTTGTGCCGGACCAGCGCCACAGCATGGGCGCCATCGCGTCGGCATGGCCCGCCATGTCCATGCCGTCATGCGCCATGCCGCTCATGTCGTGCTCCATGCCGGGCATGGCGTCATGGTTCATCTGGCCATGGTCCATCTTGCTGTGGTCCATCTGGCTGTGGTCCTGCGCCGCGGCGGGCGCGGCGAGCAAAAAAAGGGAAAGACCGATCGCGCGGGAGAACATCAGCGGGCGGTCCGGCCGAACAGTTCCACCAGTTCGGCGAATTTGCGCCGCGCGTCTTTCACGTCGCCGCTGTCGATGGCGTGGGCCACGCAATGGGCCGAATGGGATTTCAACACTTCCTCCTCCACCTTGCGCAGTGCGGATTTGACGGCCTGAATCTGGGTGAGGATGTCGATGCAGTAGCGGTCCTCCTCGATCATGCGGGCGATTCCGCCGACCTGGCCCTGGATGCGGGACAGTCGCTGCTGCAATTTCGGATCGTGTTTCATACGGCATACCCCTATGGGGTATATATAGCCTAGTGCGGCTGGCCCGCCAAGCTGTCGCGCGGCTGCTCCTCCGCGATGCGGAAATCCTCACGCCGGACACGCGGCAGGCTGGCGGGAAAGGCGTCGCGGATATGGGCAATCAGCTTTTCACGGATCTCGCAGCGCAAATCCCAGGCGCGCGCGGAATCCGAGGCGGAGGCCAGCACACGCACCTCGATCACATTCTCCCGCGCGTCCGACACCTGCACATTCACCACCTGGCCG
>JAFIHO010000288.1 GCA_017849395.1 Hyphomicrobiales bacterium | reverse complement strand
CTGAGATCGTCGAGATTTTCGATAGTTGCTCCAGGGTGTTCGCGCACGGCCTTTTCGTAGCTTGTAATCAAACTTCCGAGTTGATCACTAAGTGCCTTCTCAAGTGTTTTCAGCCATTTCTCAAATTCGGCCTCCAATTTAGCCTCTGGTATTTGCCTTGTACCAGTAAACGAGAAAATGGCCTTTCCAAGCACCTCTTCCAAGAAACCGAACGTCGCGACAGCACGGCCTAAACTTTCCCAGAACTCAGTGGAATGCAGATGAGTTGGAAAATTCTCCGGAAGGCGATCATGGCTGACCGCGTATCGTTTTATATCTGACTCCCCAGTCATCTGATAAAAGCCTTCCTGACCCTGGTCATTTCGTTTTCGCGCTGCGCCCGGAGGCACAGACTGTCGAACCAAGCTGCGTTTGCCACAGCAATGGGCGGCGATGCCGCGCCGTCTTCCA
This sequence comes from Hyphomicrobiales bacterium, assembly GCA_017849395.1. Taxonomy (GTDB): domain Bacteria; phylum Pseudomonadota; class Alphaproteobacteria; order Micropepsales; family Micropepsaceae; genus Rhizomicrobium. The sequence continues at coordinate 4,551 of JAFIHO010000288.1, read as the reverse complement.
GAAGCTTGCGCAATTTCTGCCGCTCCTGGCCTTTGTTTGTCATGCCGCCCTCCATTCTCGACGAAGATGTTTCAAAGCATGGTCCTCAAAAAGGTACGCTTGCGGCTCCCCCTCACCCTGCCCTCTCCCCCACAGGGGGAGAGGGGAAGTCAGTAGCCAATCTTCAACATCCCGCTGCGCTCGCCGTTGACCGTGCCGCGCTGGAGCCATTCCAGAGACGCCTTGAACAGCAGCGGGTGGTTCTTTTCCCACATTGCGTTGTGGGAGGAGCAGCCCAGATCGATGAAGACTTTCCGGCTGCTGCCCAAATCCTCGTAGAAATCGCGCACCCGCTGGGGATCGACCTGTTTGTCGTGGACTCCGGCTACCATCAGGACCGGCGTGGACATTTTCTTTACCACATCGGTCGTCCAGCCCCAGTTGGCCGTGACGGGCGCGCGGCGCACGCCGGGGCCCCAGGTTGCGCCCACGGGATCGGAGGCCAGCATCTCGCGCCACACGGCGTTGGCAGCTTCCTTGTCCACCTGATCGGCGCAGCCGGTCTGACGCGCCCAGTTGGCATCGAACTCGGCGCGGGACTGGGTGTTGAACACGGCCTGGCCGGGTTGCGGCGGCGGACGCGTGGCCGGTGTGTTGCGGTTATAGGCGGGCGCCAGCAGCACCAGCCGTCCGACATCGCCCGAATGCTGCGCCGCCCAGCCGCCGGCGCGCGGGCCGCCCAGCGACCAGGCGATCAGGTGCACCCGGCTGACCCGGCGCAGCTTCTTGATGTAGGCCACCGTGGCGCTGATGTCGTTCCAGTCGGACGCGATGGTGGTGAGCGCGCCGGGCCAGGTCTGTTCGCAATGGGCCGGGACAAGGGCGGGAATGAACTGGTCCTGCTGTTCCTTTGACAGGTTGCAGGGATTGTCCATCTGGGGCGGGCGGGTGGAACGGCCATAGCCGGTCATGTCCACCGAGAACACATCGAAGCCCGCCTTTGCCAGATAGTCCATCCAGCTATAGTCCTGATACGGAACATCGAAGGACACTTCGGCGGGCGTGCCCGCGCCATGCACGAACAGGACCGTGCGGTCGCTGGAGGTGCGTTTGATGGCGGAGGGCAGCGCGCGCTCGCGCAGATAGAGTTCGACCGGGCGGCCCGCGATGGCGGGCACCGCCGACAGCAACGCGACCTTGTGCTCGCTGACGGCGACCTGTTCGTCGGCGGCGAAGGCCGAAGCGGCGAGGAACGGCAGGGCCGCGAGAAGCGTGATGATCCGGCGCATGATGTTCCCCTTCCCGCTCGAGAGCATTGCCAAGGATGCGCAGGATTGCAATGCGCTTCCTGCCCTGGATGGCCCACGTAAAGTGGGCCATGACACCTTTATTGTTGCGCGGCGCGCCGCTCCGGAAGGCACATGGTGATGACGGCGGACACCAGCAGGGCCGCCGCCATGGCGAGATAGGACATGTCGGGACTGCCGGTCAGGCCATTGAGATGGCCCACTGCATAGGTGCCCACGAAAGAACCCAGCGCGCCCATGCTGTTGATCAGCGCGGTTGCGCCGCCCGACACATTGGCGGGCAGCATTTCGGGAATCCAGGCGAAGAAAGGGCCGTATGGCGCGTACATCGCCGCGCCCGCCGCTGTCAGAAGCGCGAAGCTGAGCCAGAAATTCGACGCGCCCACCATGTAGGAGCCATAGAACGCGAGAGTACCGACCAGCAGGAACGGCCATATCAGCCCGCGGCGGCGGCGGGCACGATCGGACACGCGGGAGATGCCGATCTCCGCGATGATGGCGGCCAGATAGGGCACCGCCGTCAGCCAGCCCAATGTCACCATGTCGACGCCGCCCGCCTTCAGGATCGAGGGCAGCCAGAGCACGAAGCCATAGACGCCGATGCTCCAGCAAAAATATTGCACCGCCAGCGCGATGACGAAGGGTGAGCGGAACGCGGCCTTGTAGTCGCGCACGGGCGCGAGACCGCGCTGTTCTTCGGCCAGCTTTGCTTCCAGCGCCGCGCGTTCCGGCGCGGACAGCCAGCGTGCTTCGGACGGGTGTTCGTCCACCAGCCGCCACCACACAAAGGCCCACAGCATGGCGGGAATGCCTTCGGCGATAAACATGCCGCGCCAGCCGAAACTGGCGACCAGATAGCCCGACAGGATCGAACTCCAGAGCAGAGTCACCGGATTGCCGACGATGATGAGGGCGCTGGCGGTGGCGCGCTCGGATGCGGTGAACCAGCGCGCCGACAGGATCAGCAGCGCGGGCAGCACAGCGCTTTCCACTATGCCCAGCAGGAAACGCACGACATAAAGAAGGCTGATGTCGGAGATGAGGCCGGTGGCGCTGGCCAGCGCGCCCCACAGGATGAGGCCCCAGAAGATCAGCTTCTTCACGCTGCGGCGCTGGGCATAGAGCGCGCCGGGAATCTGGAACGCGAAATAGCCCAGGAAGAACAGCGCGCCCAGGAAGGAGGATTGCTCCTGGGTAATCTTCAGATCGGCGGCAAGTCCTGCCGCGGCGCCGAAGCTGTAATTTGTGCGGTCCAGGAAGGCGAGGCTGTAGGTGACGAAGATGACCGGCAGCAGTACCAGCCAGCGGCGATTGTTCATTGTGCCCCTGCGAAACGGAAGAATGGCGAGACGATCCGAGCGGATGCGGCAGCCGGAGAAACGGGGTCACTATAGCCGTGACTCCTGATGCAATCGCAAATCATATATGATATCTGGAGAGAAACGTGCCTTGGACAGGCCGGAATGGGAAACGTCACGGCCTGCGTTATCTTGCGCGCGGGTCTCAAGGAATGTTCGATATGAAAGTTGCTTTTGGCATTGGCGTTGCGGTTCTGGCGTGCGGCGCGGCCTTCGCGCAGGGCGCTCCACGCTCGGTATGGGACGGAGTCTATTCCGCCGAACAGGCGGCGCGCGGCAAGACGGCCTATGACGGGAGCTGCGCGAAATGCCATGGCGAAAGCCTGGCGGGGGCAGAGATGGCGCCTGCGCTGAGCGGTGCGTCCTTTCTGGATAATTGGAACGGCATTCCGGTGGCCGATCTGGTGGAGCGTATCCGCACCACCATGCCCGCCGACAATCCGGGCAGCCTGAGCCGCCGCGCCGCCACCGACATCGCGGCGTATATCCTCAGCGCCAATCAGGTGCCTGCGGGCAGCGCCGACCTGCCAGGCGACGCGCAGATACAGGGCATGTTCCGCATCGACGCGCGCAAGCCCGGACAGTGATTCCGGCAAACGGCCGGACTGAAAACAAATGAAGGGGAGAGACGACATGCACAGGGCGAAATGGATTGCGGCTGCGGCCGTGACGATGCTGATGGCGGCGGGCGCGCAAGCGCAGCCGCAAATCCTGTATGCCTGGGCGCCCAAGCCCGATCCCCTGACAGCGTGGAAAGCGCCCAACAAACCGATCTGGCGTCTGGCGGACATCCTGAAGGCGCATGAGGGACAGGCGCGCTGGGTGCAGCCCATCGTGCGCGACCAGGATTATGATGCGAACTACATCCAGATGGCGCCGGGCGACAAGACGCGCACCCAGCTCTGGGCCGATGACCGCATCTTCTTCATGGTGTGGGGCGGACAGATCCGCTTCACCATCCAGGGGCAGCAGCCTTTTGTGGCGAGCAAGGGCTTCATGGTGCAGATCCCCTATCGCACGCCCTACAGCATGGAAGTGGTGGGCAACGAGCCCGCGCTGCGGTTCGAGGTGATACGGCCCAACCGTACGCCGCTCTATACCGTCGAGGCCGGTGACAGCGCGCCGGTGGCGAAGGGCAAGACCTATCAGAAGGTCAGCTACAACACGCCTGCCCAGCCCTATGGCAACGCGAAGGTGTATATCGACTTCTTCAAGGACTATGTGAACAACCCGGCGCAACCCAAGGGCAATACCGCTTTCGTGAAGGACGACACCAACTTCATGAACATCATCCGCGGCCAGGGCGTGCCCACGCCGCCGGACAGCAACAAGGGCCATTTCCATACCGACTATAACGAGTTCTGGTTCATCGCCGAAGGGCGCATCGACTACAAGATGGAAGGCATGAGCGTGTACAGCGCCGAGCCGGGCGACATCGTCTATGCGCCGCAGGGCCGCTGGCATCGCGCCAGCTTCGGCGGCACCACGATGGATACGCGCATCGCCATCAATCCGCGCCCGGAAGGATTGCACAATTACGACGCCGAGGCGGGGGCGAAGCAGTAGCCCTCAGACCTTTTCCACCATCAGGTAAAGCCCCGGCTCGGGCCGTACCGTCATGGTCATGACGGGATGCGGCTCGGGCGTGGCGGGCGTAAAGCGGAAGCGCTGGATGATGGTGGAGAGGATGATCTGCGCCTGCATCATCGCGAAATTCGCGCCGACGCAGACGCGTGGCCCCGCGCCGAACGGAAGATACTGATATTTGTCGCGCGGGCGGCGGCCAGGGGCGAAGCGGTCGGGATCGAAGCGTTCAGGCTGTTCCCACAGCAATTCGTTCCGGTGCAGCGCCCAGATTGGCAGGAACAGGATGTCGTTCGGGCGCATGACGCGGCCGCAGAGTTCGT
>JAFIHO010000287.1 GCA_017849395.1 Hyphomicrobiales bacterium | reverse complement strand
CGACATAGCCTTCCTCCAGGGTGACATGGGCACCCATCTCGTCCAGCGCCATCAGGTGCAGTTCCACCGGGCGCGCGCCGATCGCGCAGCCGCCCGGCAGCGACACTTTTGCCCGGTGCATGCGGGCCAGCAGCGGCGCCAGCACCTGGAAGCTCGCCCGCATCTTGCGGACGATGTCATAGGACGCGAACACCGAGGCGATCTTCGCGGCGGAGAGGCGCATCGTGTCGCCCTCCCCCAGCCTTTCAGAGGGGGTGATGGTGATTTCCACCCCGAAACTGCGGAGCAGTTCCGCCATGGCGCGCACATCCGCCAGCCGCGGCACATTGGCCAGGGTCAGGGGCGCATGCGTCAGCAGGGACGCGGCCATCAGTTTCAGGGCGGCGTTCTTGGCGCCGCTGATCGGGATTTCCCCCGACAGGCGGTGCCCGCCCCGGATGCGGATACGATCCATGAAGTCCTCTTGAGGGGTTCTTTTAGCGTGGGAGGGCCGAACGCGACATATATAAGAAAGGAAGTCAGCCCTGCGAATCCGCGTCCTTTTCAGCCGGGCCGGGCGGTTCGGGAGCCGGGCGGCGGGCGGCGGCCCCGGCCTTGCGCCGGCGCAGATTGGCCCGGAGGGCGGCGGCCCGGCGTTCGGTCCGCAGTTCGGCTTCTGTGAGGGGCGGTTTTCCCATGATGACGGGGGTTTACCTGAGGTGTTTGTTTGCGTATAGCACCCGGCCTGTCGGCCGCAGTGGCGTAGTGGTAGCGCAACCCCTTGGTAAGGGGTAGGTCGTGAGTTCGATTCTCACCTGCGGCACCAGTTTTACTGGTTTTCTGGGAACGTTAGGGCGTGGTCGTTTCCCTGACGTTCATCCTTCGGCTATCGATTCCCTGATCCGCGCGATTCATCCGGCGTCTCCACGCGTTTCCCGATGCGGCGCGCGAACAGATCGCCGCGGTGCTCCGCGATGCAGTTACGGCATGTAGTGCCGTAGCACCTTGCCATCCGGGTGGATGTCACCAGGCGCGGCTGTCTTCGTCGTCGCGCAGTTCCGCGGATGTCATTGCGCGATATTCCCAGTGCGCGCCGTTCCATCGCCGCATGAGCGCGCCTTTGATGACTGCGCCCTGATCGTCGCGATACCGGATGAATGGCAAGCCGGTGTGGGACATCCAGCCCCCGGGCGCTGGTTTGGCCGCCCCCCATTGCAACGCCCTGCGCGCCAGCCGCGCGGCGCCGCTCATAGCCCATCCGGTTTGTGACGTCGGGACCGCCTCGCCCGTCACGCGGCCGTGCTGCTGCAGATTTGCCTGACGCCCCATGCCACAGCCGAATTTGACCCCTTGGAACTCTGACTATAAAAGTTTCGTTATACAATCCTAGATATGTATTTTGCAACTGATATAACCTGTGGTGGCAGGCGTGGCAAAGCGAAGAAAACGGCGGATTCCCATGTTTTTCCGGATGAGCCGGGAGGAACGCCGCGCGAACTGGATGTCGATAAAACTGTTGATTGGCCTGCTGGCGGTGGGGTTCTGCCTGGGCTGGGTCGCCCTGGATATGTTCCAGGAGTTCGGGCCAGGTGGTGCCAAATCCAACACGGAAGCTTGGATAGAAAGCCGCGGGCGGAAATAAGCAGGCCCGGAAGCGATTGCTCACCAAGAATTCCCGCGCCCGATACAGCGCAGCACCGCGGCAATGATCCCGATATTTCCGGTACGCTTACGCCAGATTTTCGCGCGCGAATCCGCGCCCGGCTATCTGCTGCCCTTCGGGCCCCATTGGCGTATCGCGGCAGAGGCTGCTTTTACGGCCTGGGCGGGGGTGGCGATTTTGCCATCCTGCAGCACGGCGAAATAGCGCGGGGCCGTGCCGCCCTGAATCGGTGAAGACCAGGCGAAAGCGCGGCCGGCGCGTGGGTGCCCCTGCAGATCGAAGATGTGAACCAGGCCGTTCCAGTCCGCGCGGTTGCCCGTGCCGCGATGGACGCGCACCGATTTGACGAAGGTGCTGGCCACACCGTGCTGGACCTGGATCACGCGCGCGAGTTCGCCGGCGCTGACATCTTCCATGATGAAAAGGACCTTTCTGGTCTGACCTGCTTGTGCGGCCCACTAGGCGCAGGCAATTGCTGACAAAGCAGAAAAGCCGGGACGGGACCTGCGGGACTGGTGAATGAAACATGAAGAAGCGCGCCGTGTTTTTATCGAGCGGCGGCGCGCTAAGCGTTCATTTACCATGCGATGCTAGAGCAGGCTGTCACCCCGGATTCCAGACATGTCGGCCATTCTCGACAATAATGCGGTGCAGGCCGTGTTTGCGCAGCCCTCCTCCGAAGGCGCGTTCGAGGGCGATGTGCTGAAATATCTGAACGGCATCGGCGCGCGCCGGTCGATCCTTCTTCTGGCCTTTGCGCCCAAGGCCGCAGGAACCTTCTTCCGACAGGCCGCCAGTTACGCGATCAAGGGCGAGGTATTCCGCCTGGCGCATGCGCAGGGCGGACGCGACGGCACGCCCTATCTTCCCAATCTCATCGCCTGCTATCTCGACCCGGATCTCGCCGAGGTCGTGGCGCATATG
>JAFIHO010000286.1 GCA_017849395.1 Hyphomicrobiales bacterium | reverse complement strand
TTACTGGTCCGAGAAGCGGCTGAACCATCACACCGAAGCAACCTCCATGCTCTATGCCGCGCGCGAATGCGCCCGCATCGCGCTGGGCGAGGGGCTCGAGGCGGGATACGCCCGCCACGCCGCCGCGGGCCGCGCGATGGCGGCGGGTCTCTCCGCAATGGGGCTCAAGCTGTTCGGAGACGCTGCCCACCGCATGACCAATGTGACGGGTGTGCATATTCCCGCCGGGATCGACGGTGAACGTGTGCGCACCCGGATGCGCCAGGATTTCGAGATCGAGATCGGCACGGCGTTCGGCGCGCTGGCGGGAAAGATCTGGCGCATCGGCGCCATGGGTTACAATGCCCGCAAACACAAGGTGTTGATCACCCTGGCGGCGCTCGAAGCCTGTCTGCGCGCGGAAGGCCATGTCGTGCCGGCGGGGCTGGCCGTCGAAACGGCGCGCCAGGCCTGGGACGCCTGAGTGGGACTCAGGCCTGCTTGCTTCCCGCCAGCACGGCGCGATCCACCGGCAGGCGGCGCAACCGCACTCCGGTCGCGGCATAGAGCGCATTGCCCAGCGCGGCGGGGCTGGCGGTGACACCGGTCTCACCGATGCCGCCGGGAGCCTCGCCGCTGGGAATCAGATGCACTTCGATGACGGGCGCCTGGTTCATGCGCATCATGCGATAATTGTGGAAATTGCCCTGCTGCACGCGGCCCTTGTCGATGGTGATCTCGCCGAATAGCGCCGCTGTCAGGCCGAAGATCATGCCGCCTTCCATCTGCGCCACCACCGTATCGGGATTGACGATGATGCCGGTATCGACGGCGGTGACCAGGCGCTTCACCTTCACTTCGCCGCTGGTATCCACTTCCGCCTCGCACACCGTTGCGATGAAGCTGCCGAACGCCACCTGGGCGGCAATGCCGCGGCCGGTGCGCGCGGGCAGGGGGCTGCCCCAGCCCGCCTTCTGCGCGGCCAGTTGAACCGCCGCCTTCATGCGCGGCGCCTTGTCCAGCATTGCGATGCGGAACGCGACGGGGTCCTGGCCCGATTTCTTCGCCAGTTCGTCCATGAAGCTTTCGATCGCGAACACATTGTTGTTCGGACCGACACCGCGCCAGAAGCCCGTGGGTATGCTGGGCGGTTCGCGGCGCAGATATTCGACGCGGAAATGGGGAATGTCATAAGGCATGTCCACGGCGCTATCGACCGCGTCGATGTCGACGCCGTTGGTGAAGGCCGGCGGCAGCCAGCGCGCGATGATGGATGAACCCGCGACGCGGTGCGTCCAGCCATCGATCTTGCCGTTCTTCAGGCTTGCCGCCATCAGATTGCGATAGACCGGACGGTAGATGTCCTGCCTTATGTCTTCCTCGCGCGTCCACACGACCTTGACCGGGCCGTTCACCTTCTGCGCCACGCGTACGGCCTTCAGCGCCATGTCGGGCTCCAGCCGTCGTCCGAATCCGCCGCCGATCAGATGCTGATGGATTTTCACCTTCTCCTTGGGAAGGTTCAGCAACTGCGCCACCGTGTCCTGCACCCGGCTGATGACCTGTGTGCCCAGCCACAATTCGCAGCCGTCCGGCGTCAGGCGCACGGTGCAGTTCATCGGCTCCATGGTGGCATGGGCCAGGAAGGGCATCTCATAGGCGGCTTCCAGCTTGTCGCCGCCCAGCGCCGCATCGGCATCACCAACAGTCTTGGCGACCGCGCCCTTCTGCGTCGAAGCCTGGCGCAGATCGTCCCACACTGCTGCCGTCGTCACATTCGCGCCGGGGCCTTCGTTCCATGTGACGGCCAGCGCATCCAGGCCGCGCTTGGCGGCCCATTGATGGTCGCCCACCACCGCCACCATGTCGTCCAGCACGATGATCTGGCGCACGCCGGGCACGGCTTTCGCCTTGCTGTCATCGACGCTGGCGACCTTGCCGCCGAACACGGGCGACGCTTGCAGCGTTGCGTATTTCATATCCGGCAGACGCACATCGATGCCGTACATCGCCGTGCCATTCACCTTGCCCGGCGTGTCGAAGCGCTTGAGCGGCTTGCCGATCAGGGTGAAATTCTTCGGGTCTTTCGGCGTGATATTGGCGGGCGGCGCGATTTTTGCGGCGCTGGCGGCCAGCGCGCCATAGCCCAGCTTGCGCCCGCTTGCGGTGTGGATCACCTGGCCCTTCGCGGCGGTGCAGCTCGCCGGATCGACCTTCCATTGCCGCGCCGCCGCCGTCACCAGCATGGCGCGCGCCGTCGCGCCCGCCTTGCGCAATGGCACCCAGAAAGCGCGCACGGAATTGGAGTTACCGGTTACCTGTATTCCGAACACGGGATTGCCATACAGCTTGTCGTCCGGCGGCGCATGTTCCAGCGTCACACGGGAATAATCGGCATCCAGTTCCTCGGCCAGGATCATGGCGACGGAGGTGTAGATTCCCTGGCCCATCTCCACCTGGGGCATGATGAGCGTGGTCTTGCCGTCCGCCGCGATGCGGATAAAGGCGTTGGGCGCGAAGGGCGCGGCCGCCGTCGCCGCTTGCGCAAGCGGCATATGGAAAGCGTGCACCACCACGCCCGCCGCTCCGGCGGCAAGCAGATCGCGGCGCGACAGGGCTGGACGGGATTTCTCGTCTGCGGTTGTCATGCTGCCTCCCTATGCCGCGCTGGCGGCTTTTTTGATGGCGGCGCGGATGCGCACATAGGTGCCGCAGCGACAGATGTTGCCCGTCATCGCGGCGTCGATGTCCGCATCGCTGGGATTGGGATTGGAAGCCAGAAGGGCGGAGGCCGTCATGATCTGTCCCGACTGGCAATAGCCGCATTGCACCACTTCCAGGTCGAGCCACGCTTTCTGGATTTTCTTTCCGGCGGGCGTCGCACCGATGGCTTCGATGGTGGTGATCTTCTTGTCGCCGATGCTGCCGATCTGGGTGATGCAGGAACGTGTCGCCTTGCCGTCCACATGCACCGTGCACGCGCCGCACTGGGCGATGCCGCAGCCGAATTTCGTGCCGGTCATTCCCAACACATCGCGCAGCGCCCATAGCAGCGGCGTGTCGGGTGCCGCATCGATCTCGCGCGCCTGGCCATTGATGTTGATGGTTATCATGGAGCACCCCGCAATGGCTGCCAAAGGCCTGTCGTCATACAGGACCGCATGAATTTAGGACCGGCGGCGGCTGGAAACAACCGTGCCCGTGTCAGGGACTTGCATGTTGCGGCTGAGTCGCAAAGGGGGCAGGATCGCCCCATGACGACACGGCTGGTGCTCGCGCTGCTGCTCGGTTTCGCGGTGCTG
>JAFIHO010000285.1 GCA_017849395.1 Hyphomicrobiales bacterium | reverse complement strand
GGCATCGTTGCGGAACTGAATTGGGTTGCTCAACGGCAGGACGCCCGCCCCGTGGTGCGGACCGTCTTCTTCGGCGGCGGCACGCCGTCGCTGATGGGCGGCAAATCGGTGGCGCGAATTCTGGACACCATCGCCGCGCTGTGGCCGATGGCCAACGATCCGGAGATCACCCTTGAAGCCAATCCCGCCAGCGCCGACGCCGCGCGCTTTGCCGATTATCGCGCAGCGGGCGTGGGCCGCGTGTCGCTGGGCGTGCAGGCGCTGAATGACATTGATCTGAAGAAACTCGGCCGCCTGCACGACCGCGCCGAAGCGGTCGCGGCCTTGCGGATGGCGATGAACACATTCGATCGCGTTTCGCTGGACCTTATCTATGCCCGCCCCGGCCAGACGGATGCGCAATGGCGCGCGGAACTGAAACAGGCGCTGGAGTTCGGCACGTCCCATCTGTCGTTTTATCAGCTCACCATCGAGCCCGAGACGCCCTACGCGCTGCTGCACCGTAACGGGCAATTGCAGATTCCGGACGAAGACATCGCTGCCGGTCTTTACGAAACAACGCAGGAACTGACCGAAGCGGCGGGATTGCCTGCCTATGAGATTTCGAACCATGCGCGGCCGGGCGAGGAAAGCCGCCATAATCTCATTTACTGGCGCTATGGCGATTATGCCGGTGTCGGACCGGGGGCGCATGGACGGCTCGATCTCAATGGCCGCCGCACCGCCACGGCGGCGATCAAGCTGCCCGAACGCTGGCGCGACGCGGTGGAAAAGACAGGTCGGGGTTTTTCGGAACAGATCGAAATCACCGCCGAAGAAGCCGCGCGCGAACATCTGCTGATGAATCTGCGCCTGCGCGAAGGCATCGACCTTGCGGCCTATGAAGCGCGCTGGCGGATGCGGCCCGATGCAGAGAAAATCGCGGCACTGATCGGACAAGGAATGTTGGCGCTGGACGGCGATATACTGCGCGCCACGCCGCAGGGCCGGTTGCTGCTCAATGCCGTGATCGCGGCCTTGGTTAACTGACCATCGCCGATCTTTCGATCCGCGAACTTTTTTTCTAGATTGGCTGTCGATCCCGCCGGGGCTTGTTCGTCGACTGTTTGACGGGTTGTTCAGGGGCGATGGCGCCCTCGTCCGTCAGGAGGAGTTTTTCCATGCGTTTCATGTATTTCGTCAAATCCAGCCATAGCACGCCGCCCTCGCCGGAATTTCTCCAGGCGATGCAGAAACTTTGCGAACGGGAGTTCAAGGCGGGCCGCCTGATCGAAACCGGCGGCCTGATGCCGTTGTCGATGGGCGCACATGTCCAGATTGTTGACGGGAAGCTCAGTGTGGTGGACGGCCCCTTTGTGGAAGCCAAGGAAGTCGTTGGCGGCTTCGCGGTCTTCGAACTGCCGGGCAAGGACGAAGCCGTGGCGCTGGCGACCGAATTCATGCAGATGCACAAGGATAACATGCCGGGATGGGAAGGCATCTGCGAAGTGCGCGCCTTCGCGCCGTCCGGTCCTTGACGCGCGCTTGCGGCATGACGTGCCGGCGGCCATGAGCGCCGACACGCATCGCGCGATCCTTGCCGTCTGGCGGATCGAACAGCCCCGGCTGATTGCCGGGCTGGCGCGCATGCTGCGTGACGTGACACTGGCCGAGGATTTGACGCAGGAATCCCTGCTGGCCGCGCTTGAGAGGTGGCCACAGACCGGCGTGCCGGAACGCCCCGGCGCATGGCTGATGGCGACGGCCAAGCGCCGCGCGCTGGATCAGCTGCGCCGCCGCCGGATGCTGGAGCGCAAGCATGATCTGGTCGCCCGCGAAATCGAGGAGGAGCAGCAGGCCGTGCCCGACTGGGATGCAGCCCTGGACGACGATATCGGCGACGAGATGCTGCGCCTCATCTTCACCGCCTGCCATCCGCGCCTGTCGCGCGAGGCGCGCGCGGCGCTGGCGCTGCGCATGATCTGCGGCCTGACGACCGAGGAAATCGCCCGCGCCTTCCTGCTGCCGGAAGCGACCATCGCCCAGCGCATCGTGCGCGCCAAGCGCACGCTTTCCGAATCCGGTCTGTCCTATGAAACGCCGGGCCGCGCGGAGCTTTCCGAACGCCTGTCCTCGGTGATGGAAGTCATCTATCTCATTTTCAACGAAGGCTATGCCGCGACGCGCGGCCAGGACTGGCTGCGGCCCCAGCTCTGCAACGAAGCACTGCGGCTGGGCCGGGTGCTGGCCGCCATCGCGCCGCACGAGCCGGAAGCCCACGGCCTGCTCGCCCTGATGGAATTGAACGCATCCCGCATGGCGGCGCGCACCGATGCGGCAGGAGATCCCGTTCTTCTGCTCGATCAGGATCGCGCGCTGTGGGACCGGTTCCAGATCCGCCGCGGGATGCAGGCCCTGGCGCGGGCCTGTGAATTGGGCGGCGCGAGCGGTTTTTATGTTCTTCAGGCCGCGATCATTGCGTGCCATGCCCGGGCCGCCACCGCGGCCGAAACCGACTGGCAGCGCATCTCCCTGTTCTATGCGCAGTTGGGAAAGGTCATGCCCTCGCCGGTCATCGAACTGAACCGCGCCGTGGCGGTGGGCATGGCCGAAGGCCCACAGGCCGGTCTCGCCATTGTGGACGGCCTGATGGGCGATCCGGTGCTGAAATCCTATCACCTTCTGTCCAGCGTGCGCGGCGACCTGCTTCACAGACTTGGCCGCCACCGGGAAGCGCGCGACGCGTTCGAAGCCGCCGCCGCTCTCACGGAAAACAGCCGCGAACAGAATCTGCTGCTCCGCCGCGCCGCCGAAGCGGCAGCGGCCTGCTGAGGCGCTACATGGCGGGTTTCTGGAACGTCTTCGGCGCGGGATCGACCACCACCGGACCCGTGGGCGACATTTCCAGCACCGCCAGTCCGCGCTCTGCTGTGCCGTCGCGGTTGAAACGGAACATGCCGCTTGCGCCCGCAAAGCCGTTGGGGTCCATCAATGCTGCGTTGGTGAAACGGCGATAGGGCTCGCCCGGCGACAGCAGGGCCACCAGCGATACGGCGTCATAAGCCAGGCTTGCCAGGCTCGCCGGGGTCAGGTTGAACGCGGCGCGATATTTGGCGACGAAGGCCGCATCGGATTCCGGCTCCGGCGCGGCGAACCAGGCGCCTGTAAGTGAATCCTCGCGGTTCAGGCTGGAATCGGCCCATAGGGCGGTGCCCAGCAGCTTGACCTTGTCGCGGTCCAGATTGTTGAAGATCAGCGCGGGACCTATGGCCTTCAGCACGGTGCCGCCCTGCGCGATCAGCAGCGCGTCCGCATCCAGTTTCGCGGCGGCGGCGGCGGGCTCCATCACCGCATTGGCGCTGGGCGCGAAACGCTGCGTGCCGGCCATACCGCCCTTGGCGGCGGCGACGGCATCCTTGAAGGCGCCTTCCGCCACATCGCCATAGGCGTTCTGCGGCAGAAGGGCCGCGAACTTGCTGCGCCCCTGCGCCGCCGCATACAGCACCACCCGGCGCACTTCATTCTGGGGCAGGAAGCTGAGGAGATAGGCTCCATGGCCCGCAACGCTGCGCTCGGTCGAGAAGGCCAGAACCGGCACGCCCTTTTCCTGCGCCAGCGGTGTTACCGCCGCGACGGATGGCCCGAACAAGGGGCCTACAATCACCTCGGCCCCATCGGCCAGAAGTTTTTTGGCGGCTTGCGCCGCCTCGGCGGGGCTGGACCCTTCATCGGCGGAAATCAGCAGGATGTTCTTGTTCTGCGACTCATACATTGCCAGCGCCGCGGCCTTCATCATCGACCCCGCCAGGGCCCGGGTCGCGGCGTTGGAACTG
>JAFIHO010000284.1 GCA_017849395.1 Hyphomicrobiales bacterium | reverse complement strand
TCCATCCTGACCCTGGCAGCCAATTATCTTCTCACCTCGATGCTGTTCCACAAATGACCGCCAAAATTCAGCTTATCGGCGTCAAGAAGCGCTTCGGCCCCAAGGTCGTGCTGGACGGCATCGACCTCACCATCGAGAAGAACTCGTCCCTGGTGGTGATCGGCGGTTCGGGCACCGGAAAATCGGTGCTGATCAAATCTATCCTTGGGATTCTCACCCCGGATGAAGGCAAAATCCTGATCGACGGTCAGGACGTAACGCATCTGCGCGGCGCGAAGCGCGATCCTGTGATGCGCAAATTCGGCATGCTGTTCCAGGCTGCCGCCCTGTTCGACAGTCTGCCGGTTTGGGAAAATGTGGCGTTCGGCCTGATCCAGGGCCGCGGCATGGCTCGTCCCCAGGCGCGCGAGATCGCGATCCAGAAACTGGCCAAGGTCGGGCTCGGCAGCGATGTGGCCGACCTTTTCCCCTCCGAATTGTCCGGCGGCATGCAGAAGCGCGTGGGCCTGGCCCGCGCCATCGCCGCCGATCCGGAAATCATCTTCTTCGACGAGCCGACCACGGGCCTAGATCCCATCATGGCCGATGTGATCAACGACCTGATCGTATCCACCGTGAAGGATGTCGGCGCGACCACCCTGTCCATCACCCACGACATGGCCAGTGCGCGCAAGATCAGCGACCACATCACCATGCTCTACAAGGGTAAGCTGATCTGGCAGGGGGCCACGAAGGACATCGACCATAGCGGCAACGAATATGTGGACCAGTTCATCCACGGCCGCGCCGAAGGTCCGATCAAGATGGAAGTTAAGGCCTGAACAGGCTCCGCTGGCGGCTTGACGATCATGCTATGATCGAATCATGGCCAAATCCTCCACCGCCTTCGTCTGCCAATCCTGCGGCAACACCACGTCCAAATGGGCTGGCAAGTGCGAGGCCTGTGGCGGCTGGAACACCATCACGGAGGAGGGGGGCGCGCCGCCCATCGGCTCCGGCGCGTCCAAGCGGCTGAAAGGCCGCCGTTTCCCGCTGGAAGACCTGAAAACCGAAGACGCGCCGCCGGCCCGCCGTATCACCGGCGTCGCGGAGTTTGACAGGGTCTGCGGCGGGGGCCTTGTCCCCGGCTCCGCCCTGCTGGTTGGCGGCGATCCCGGCATCGGAAAATCCACGCTGATTCTTCAATCGCTCGGCGAATATGCGAAGCGCGGCGGCCATGCCGTCTACATCTCCGGCGAAGAGGCGTTGGCCCAGGTGCGCATGCGCGGCGCGCGCATGGACCTCGCCAACTCTCCGCTGGCGCTGGGCGCGGCCACCAATGTCGAGGACATCCTCGCCACCCTGGAATCGGGAAAGCCGCCCGGCATCGTCGCCATCGACTCCATCCAGACCCTGTGGACCGGCGCGTTGGATGCCGCGCCGGGCACCATCGCCCAGGTCCGCACCGCAAGTTTCGATCTGGTGCGCTATGCCAAATCCTCCGGCGCGGCGCTGCTGCTGGTCGGCCATGTCACCAAGGAAGGCCAGATCGCCGGGCCCAAGGCCGTCGAACATCTGGTCGATGCCGTGCTCTATTTCGAAGGCGAACGCGGGCATCATTTCCGCATTCTGCGCGCCGTGAAAAACCGTTTCGGCCCCACCGACGAGATCGGCGTGTTCGAAATGACGGGCAAGGGCCTGGCCGAAGTCGCCAATCCGTCCGCGCTCTTTTTGGGCGATCGCACCAGTGCCGCGCCGGGTACGGCCGTGTTCGCAGGCCTTGAAGGCACGCGCCCACTTCTCTGCGAGATTCAGGCGCTGGTCTCGCCCACGGCCTTCGGCACGCCGCGCCGCGCGGTCGTCGGCTGGGACACGGGCCGCCTTGCGATGATTCTGGCGGTTCTGGATGCGCGCGCGGGCGTCGGCATTGGCGGCAGCGATGTCTATCTGAATGTCGCGGGCGGCTTGAAGATCGGCGAACCGGGCGCGGACCTCGCCTCCGCCGCGGCGCTGATATCCTCCTTCGGCGGCACGCCCCTGCCGCGTGACAGCGTATTTTTCGGGGAAATTAGCCTGTCCGGCGACATACGCCCCGTGCCCCAGGCTGAAGCGCGGCTGAAGGAAGCGGCAAAGCTCGGATTCAAGACGGCCTTCGTGCCCACGGGCACGCGCGCAGACAATGCCGGACTCGCGCTGGTTGAAATGGCGGACGTTGTCGAACTTTTGCGATTCGCCCCCGCGCCGCGCGCCTCGAAACCTGCTAAATTCGCGCCATGAATCTTTCCGTCTCCCCCGTCGATTGTTTCGTGGTGCTGGTGCTGCTGGTCTCCACCGGCTACGCGATATGGCGTGGCTTCCTGTGGGAGACGCTCACCATCTTTGCCTGGGTCGCGGCGGGGTTCGGCGCTGTCTATTTCGGTCCCCTTGTCGTGCCCTTCGTCCAAAGCATGGTTTCGGAGCTTTGGCTCGCGACGCTGCTTGGCTATGCGGCGGTGTTCCTGGCGGTGCTGATTCCCTTCGCCTTCATGACCCACCACTTCTCGCAATCGGTGAAAGGCTCACCCATCGGCCCCTTCGACCGCGCGCTGGGGGCTGTATTCGGCCTGGTCCGCGGACTGGTGATTGTCGGTTTGGCTTACATCGCGTTTACCTGGTTTGTGCCGGTTCCCAACCAGCCCGCCTGGATATCGCGGGCCAAGATGCTGCCCATTATCCAGAAAACGGACGAGGTGATGCTGACCCTGGTTCCGGAGCGGATTCAGCCCGATTTCCTTATCTCGCCCGGGCATCGGCGCGATTCTGCCCGGAAAGACCCTTTGGCCGACCTGATCCGGCGCGGTCGGGCCGAGGAACCCCCGAAAAATCCTGAAAATTCCGCGCAGCAGACGCCTCAAAAACGCTATAGCGCCAAGGACCGGCAGGCGCTAGACAATCTCGTCGAGAGCACGGGAAGCGGCAAGTGACGGATCACATGTTCGACGCCGATTCGCTGCATGAGGAATGTGGCGTATTCGGCATCTTCGACCATGCCGATGCAGGCGCCCTGTCCGTTCTGGGCCTCCACGCCCTCCAGCATCGTGGCCAGGAAGCGGCGGGTATCGTCACCTATGATGGCAACCAGTTCATCGCCGAACGCCATGCCGGCTTGGTCGGTGATGTGTTCGGCCGCAACTCCACCGCCGCCGCCAATCTGAAAGGCCGCAGCGCCTGCGGCCATGTGCGCTACTCCACGGCGGGCGGCTCCAATGCCCGCAACATCCAGCCGATTTTTGCCGACCTGTCAGGCGGCGGCCTCGCGGTGGCGCATAACGGCAATTTGACCAACGCCAACACCCTGCGCGCCGAATTGGTGGCCCAGGGCGCAATCTTCCAGTCCACCTCCGATACCGAGACCATCGTCCACCTGGCGGCACGCAGCGCGTCGCTCCGCATCGTGGACAAGCTGATCGATGCGCTGCGCCAGGTGGAAGGCGCTTATTCCCTGGTGGCGCTGACCAGCAAGAAACTGATCGGCGTGCGCGACCCGTTCGGGGTGCGGCCGCTGGTGCTGGGCATGCTGGAAGGCTCCTACATCCTGGCGTCGGAGACCTGCGCGCTGGATATCATCGGCGCGGAATTCATTCGCGATGTCGAGCCGGGCGAACTGATCGTCGTCACTGACGCTGGGCTGGAATCCCATTTTCCCTTCCGGCCCCAGCCGCACCGTTTCTGCGTGTTCGAATATATCTACTTCGCCCGTCCGGACTCGGTGCTGGAAGGGCGCAACATCTATGAGGCGCGCAAGAGCATCGGCCGGGTGCTGGCGGAAGAATCCCCCACCGTCGCCGATCTGGTCGTCCCGGTGCCGGATTCCGGCGTTCCCGCCGCGCTGGGCTTCGCCACGGCGGCGAACATCCCGTTCGAACTGGGCATCATCCGCAACCACTATGTCGGCCGCACCTTCATCGAGCCGTCCGACCGCATCCGCCATCTGGGCGTGCGCCTGAAACATTCGCCCAACCGCGCCAAGCTGAAAGGCAAGCGCGTGGTTTTGGTGGATGATTCCATCGTGCGCGGCACCACCTCGCGCAAGATCGTGGAGATGGTGCGCGACGCGGGCGCCAGCGAAGTGCATTTCCGCGTTGCCAGCCCGCCCACCACCCATTCCTGCTTCTATGGCGTGGATACGCCCACCACCAATGAATTGCTGGCGCACCGCATGGACGTGGAAGATATGCGCCAGTTCATTGGCGCTGACAGCTTGGCCTTTATTTCCATGAACGGCCTTTACCGCGCCATGAATGCGGGCGAGCGCGGCGCGTCGCGTTTCTGCGATGCCTGCTTCACGGGCGACTACCCGATCTCGCTGACGGACGCCACGGGCGGCACGCGCGAGCGGCAATTGTCGCTGCTCTCCAACGTGGCCTGACGTTTCGCATGACCAAACCTCTCGCGAACAGAATTGCGCTCGTCACCGGCGCATCCCGCGGCATCGGCCGTGCCGCCGCCATAGCCCTGGCGGGCGCCGGCGCGCATGTGATCTGCGTCGCCCGCACCGTTGGCGGGCTGGAAGAAACCGACGACGAGATCAGGAAAGCCGGTGGCACCGCGACGCTGGTGCCTTTCAATCTGAAAGATTTCGCCGCCATCGACCGGCTGGGCGCGTCGATCTTCGAACGCTGGGGCAGGGTGGATGCCTTCTTCGGCAATGCGGGCACCCTGGGCGTACTGACGCCGCTCGCGCAACTGGACCCAAAAGTCTTCCAGGAATTGCTCGACATCAACATCACCGCCAACTGGCGGCTGGTGCGCTCGCTCGATCCCTTGCTGCGTGCCTCGGATGCGGGGCGCGCGCTGTTCGTCACTTCAGGCGCGGCGCGCAAGAACACCCCCTACTGGGGCGGCTATGCGATGAGCAAGGCGGCGCTGGAAAGCATCGCGCTGACCTATGCCGCGGAATGCGCCCCCACGAATATCCGGGTCAATCTCCTCAACCCCGGTCCGATGCGCACATTGATGCGCGCCAAGGCGATGCCGGGAGAGGACCCTTCTACTCTGCCGCGCCCGGAAGAAGTGACACCGCTGGTGGTGGAAATGCTCTCGCCCGCCTATGCACAGAGCGGCATGACGGTGAATTTCCGCAAATAGCGCCGCGTCACTTCGGATCGTAGGGATTGCGCGTGTTGCGCATTACGAATCTGAGCGGCGTGCCTTTCAACCCGAACGCTCCCCGCAAACCATTCTGCAGATAGCGCTGATACGCCTCTGGCAATGCATCGAGCTGGTTGCCGAACAGCGCAAAGGTCGGGGGCCGAGCCTTGGTCTGGGTCATGTAGCGCACCCGAACCCGGCGTCCGCTGACCGCCGGCGGCGCATGGCGCAGCAGCGCATCCTCCAGGAAACGGTTCAAGGTGGCGGTGGGAACGCGCTTGTTCCAGGCTTTGTCCGCCTCCATGATGGCGGGCGTCAGCCGCTCCAGGCCTTCGCCGGTGCGCGCCGAGGTGGCGACCAGTGGCGCGCCGGCCACCTGCGGCAGAAGCCGGTCCAGCTTCTCGCGCATCCGCGAAATCGCGCCGGCCTTGTTTTCCAGAAGGTCCCATTTGTTCAGCGCGAACACGATGGCGCGGCCTTCGCGCGCGATCAGGTCGGCAATGGTGAGGTCTTGCTTCTCGAAGGGCTGAGTGGCGTCGATCATCACGATCACGCAATCGGCAAAGCGTACGGCCTCCAGCGTGGACGCAACCGACATTTCCTCCAGGGTATCGCCCGCGACCCGAGCCTTCTTGCGCAGTCCCGCCGTATCATGCAGCAGCACGTCGCGGCCCTCGATTGTCCAGGGCGCGGTGATGGCGTCTCGCGTCAGCCCCGCTTCCGGCCCTGTCAGCGACCGCTCCTCACCGAGAAGCTGGTTGAACAGGCTGGACTTGCCGACATTGGGCCGCCCGACCAGCGCCAGTCGCAACGGCCGCGCGGTATAGGCTTCATCGCTTTCCTCGGCCTCCGCGTCCGTTTCTTCTTCGTCATCGGAAAATTCGACCCGCGGCGCCAGCGGCGCGAGCGCATCCGCCAGATCGCCCATGCCCAGCGCATGTTCGGCGGAAATTTTTATCGGCTCGCCAAAGCCCAGTGCATAGGCATCCTCGACGCCGATGGAGCGGCCTTCGCATTTGTTGGCTGCCAAGATCACGGTCTTGCCGCTCTTGCGGATTTCCTGCGCGATGATCTCGTCGCCCGCCGTCACGCCCGCGCGCGCGTCGATCACGAACAGCAGCGCGTCGGCCTCCGCGATGGCGGCACGGGTCTGTTCGGTCATGCGCGCCGCCAGCGAACCATCCGGCGCTTCCTCGAACCCGGCGGTGTCGATCAGGCGCAGCGCCATCCCGTCGAATTCGGCCTCCGCCACCTGCCGGTCGCGGGTCACGCCGGGCGTGTCATGCACGATCGCGGCGGCGCGCCCGGCCAGCCGGTTGAACAGCCGTGATTTCCCCACATTGGGGCGTCCCACGATGGCAAGAGTGAAGGGCATAGCGCCTATCGCAACGCGACCAGTTCCGCGTCCGACGTATAGAGATAAAGCGTGTCATTCGCCACGACCGGCGCGATCACGGTTCCGGAAGGAATTTCCACCCGCCCCGTCATGCGTCCGGTATAGGGCGACAACGCCTCCGCATAACCGTCGGACGAGGTCAGGATGAGCTTGTCGGACACCAGCACCGGCCCGGCCCAGATGATCGGGTCCTTTTTCCGGTCCATGTTGGCCCATTCGGGCAACTGATGAATCCAGCGCACCTTGCCGTCCTTGCGGGTCAGGCAGATCACGCGGCTCTGATTGTCCAGGATATAGACATGGTCGCCCGCCGACCACGGCGTGTTCACGCCGCCAATGTCGCGGGTCCATAAACGCTCGCCGGTGGGCAGGTTGATGGCGGCCATCACGCCAGACTGGCTCACGGCGTAAACGACATTGCGGTCGATCACCGGCCGCCCG
>JAFIHO010000283.1 GCA_017849395.1 Hyphomicrobiales bacterium | reverse complement strand
GGGCATGAAGGCGGAAGACGCGCCGGACATCTCGGTCACCAAGAACGGCGAATAGGATTCTTTCTGGTCGCGGTTCCGGACGGAAAACCGCGGTACACTTTTCCTGGAACCGCTCGATGTCTCATAACACATTCGGCCATCTGTTCCGTGTCACGACCTTCGGGGAAAGCCACGGGCCTGCCATTGGCTGTGTCGTTGATGGCTGCCCGCCCGGCATCGCACTGACGGAAGCCGATATCCAGCCCTGGCTGGACAAGAGGCGGCCTGGACAGAGCAAATTCGTCACCCAGCGGCAGGAGCCGGATGCGGTGAAAATCCTGTCCGGCGTGTTCCAGGACGAACGCATGCCGCAACAGGTAACCACCGGCACGCCGATCGGTCTTCTGATCGAGAATGTCGATCAGCGGTCGAAGGATTATTCCGATATCCGCGACAAGTTCCGGCCCGGCCATGCCGATTACACTTATGACGCCAAATATGGCTTGCGCGATTATCGCGGCGGCGGGCGGCAGAGCGCGCGCGAGACGGCGACGCGCGTGGCGGCGGGCGCGGTGGCGCGCAAGGTGCTGGAGAAAATTTACGGCAAGGTGACCATTCGCGGCGCGCTGGTGCGCATGGGAACGCAGGTGATCGACCGGGCCAACTGGGACTGGGATGCTGTGGATGGCAATCCCTTCTTCTGTCCCGATCCCAAGGCTGTCGCTCCGTGGACGGAGTATCTTGAGGGTATCCGCAAGAGCGGTTCGTCGGTCGGCGCGGTGATCGAGGTGGTGGCCGAAGGGCTGCCTGCGGGTCTGGGCGCGCCGATCTATGGCAAGCTGGATGGGGAGCTGGCGGCGGCGCTGATGAGCATCAATGCGGTCAAGGGCGTGGAGATCGGCGACGGGTTCGCCACCGCCGCCCTGACCGGCGAGGAAAATGCCGACGAGATGCGCATGGGCAATGACGGAAAGCCCGTGTTCCTGGCCAATCATGCGGGCGGGATATTGGGCGGCATCTCCACCGGCCAGCCTATCGTGGCGCGGTTTGCGGTGAAGCCGACGTCATCGATCCTCAATCCCCGCCGCACCATCGACAAGGCGGGCGCGGAGGCGGACATCGTCACCAAGGGGCGGCACGATCCGTGCGTCGGCATTCGCGCGGTGCCGGTGGGCGAAGCGATGATGGCCTGTGTGCTGGCCGATGCGGCGCTGCGGCACCGGGGACAGAACGGCTAACGCCAGCGCAGGCTCGTCGCGATGCTGGGGCCTACGGAGAGCTGGGGTTCGGAGGGGTAGTCGACCTGCTCCTGTTTTTCGCGCTGGGCGACGCAGGCAGTCGTTGTCTGGGCCAGGCCGACGAAATCGCCCGAGGCGGGCAGCGCTTGCAGGAAACAGGTGTCGAAGAAGGTGTAGTGATCGCTTTCGCCGCAGCCGAAGCTGGTGCGGTCCGGGCGCGCCGCCGTGAACACCATGCGGTTGGGCCCGGCCAGCGCGGGCACGAAGATGCCGGAGAAGCAGGCGCTCATCACGATCACGCTGGGCTTGGAGCCGCAGGCAGTGTTGACGATGTTGGCGAAGCGCGGCGCGCCCATCTGGCCGGCATTGGTGACGATGCCTTCGGGCGTGCCGTGGCTGGTGAAATAGATCAGGCAACCGCCCGGGGCGCGGTTCGACAGGTCCCACAACCCGTTGGCGATGCCGGCCGGGCTGGTGGGCTGGGCGTCGGGCTGGTCCACCGAGAAATGCAGCATGTTGTTCGGGTTGAAGCCGATGGCGGCCAGCGACTTGGCCAGGTCGCGGCGGGCATTGTCGAACACCATGGAATGCGCGCCGGAATGGGCGTGGTTATCGCCCGCCACCAGCAGCACTGCCCAGTTGGAGAAATCGGCGGCGGCGGCATTCTGAACCAAGCCAAAAAAGAAACCAACGCACAATGAAAAGACGCGCATCACGATCCCCTGCCCTTCGCGGCGCAAGCGCCGCTGCGGGCGTTTGGCCGGCAAAAGCTCCACTGGAGCTTTTGCTTATCGGCCAAACCCCACAACCAGCTCAATATGCGATGACCAGAGGAATTGGTCTATCGGGGTGACGGGGCCGAGCCGCCAGCCGCCTGCCACCAGGATAGCCGCGTCGCGGGCGAAGCTGGCCGCATCGCAGGACACATAAGCGATTGTGCCCGGCCCGTTTTTTGCCGCGGCCAGCACGCGGGACTGGGCCTCGGCTCCCGCGCGGGGCGGGTCCATCACCAGGGCATCGAAAATTTTCAGTTCGGGGGCGCTGAGCGGCTGGCGGAACAGGTCACGGATTTCAGTGGTGACGGGCTTGAGACCTTGCGCCGTGCGGGCGGCGGCGGCCAGCGCGTTCAGGGCGGGCGCGTCCTGCTCGACGGCATGGATTTTCGCCTTGCGCGCCAGCGGCAGGGCGAAGGTGCCGACCCCGGCGAACAGGTCGGCCACCTGTTTGGCCTTGCCCACGATCCCGGCCACAAGGGCCTGCAACGCGGCTTCGCCTTCGGTGGTGGATTGCAGGAAGGGGTTGGGCGGCAGCGCCACTTTCACGCCGCCCAGGGTGACGGTGGGGATCGCGGTTTCGAACACCGTGTCGCGGCCCATGGTAAGGCGCGCGATGCCAAGGCCCGACAGGGCGCGCGTGAGTTCGGCGGTCAGCGCGGGCGTCAGGCCGCCGCGCCAGCGGAAGGCGGCGTCGAAGCCGGTATCGGTTTCGGTGACATGCAGTTCCGCCGCCTCGCCCACGCCGAACAGCGGCTCTAGCCGGACGCGCAGCGCGCCCACCAGCGCGAACAGGCCCGGCGTCAGGATATCGCAATGGTGCATGTCGATGACGGTGTGGCTGCGCGCGGCGTGGAAGCCGATATGCAGGCCTTCCGGCAGGCTCTTGATCTTGAACACGGCGCGGCGGCGGCTGCGGGGCGGCACGATGACAGGCTCGCGCACCTCGGCCGTCACGCCCGCGCGGGCGAGCGCGTCGATCACCGCCTGGCGCTTCTTGGCGCGATAGGCATCGGGCGGAAGGTCCTGCAGCGAACAGCCGCCGCAGGTTCCGAAATGGGGGCAAGGAGCCGTCATCTGCCCTGCTTTACCGCCCCCGCGCGGGGAAGGTAAGGGCGATGCCGCATCCCCGGTCTGCCCTTCGCTTGCGCTCCGGGCGTTCGTCGCTTTCGCCGGTTCGCGAAGCGCGTCCTACGAAACCGTCCAGTGGACGGTTTCGAGCGGCGAGCACCGGCTCACGCGCTGCGCGCGCCGCTTCTCACGGATTGATCCTGCTGCCGCCGACGACCTTTTTCTTCAGCAGTTCGCT
>JAFIHO010000282.1 GCA_017849395.1 Hyphomicrobiales bacterium | reverse complement strand
TGGCGCGGATCATGCCTTCGGTGGCGTTCTTCATCCGTGTCAGCAGGCGGCCATGCATTTGCAGCACTTCGCGGAATTTCCCGGTGATCGCCAGGAAGCGGGCGCGCAGTTCCGCCCGCGCGCTCTGCGCGATGCGCATGTCGAAGCCTTGCGCCTCCCGGCCATAGGTCACGGTCAGGCGCTGGAATTCCGGATCGCCCACCGACAGCGCCTGGGGCTTGCCGGCCTTCAGCGCCGCGATGTCCTGCTCCAGCATCGCCGTCAGCCTTTCGGCCATGGCGATCAGGCGCTCGATGCGCGGTTCGTCATTCATGGCGCATCCACCGGTGTCTGGGCCTGCTGATATTTGAGAAGTTGCGCCTTGACCGACGCCGCCAGGCCGATGCCGCCCTGTTTCTGGATGCTCTGGGCATATTGGTCGATCAGCAGCGAGCGGAACATTTCCTCGCCCTGCCCGCCGCCCGTGATGCCGTTGGTGGGCACATCCTTGAACATCGAGCCCAGGAACTGGCCGATGAACATGGCTTCGAATTCATTGGCGGCCTTGTCGGCCTTCGCTGTCTGCATGGTGGAGAGCGGCTTCTGGATCGCCGGATTCTGCAGCGACACCATCGCGGACTGTATGTTGATATCCATCAGCCCATCACCTCGATATCGGCCTGCAGCGCGCCTGCCGCCTTGATGGCCTGCAGGATGGAAATGATGTCGCGCGGTCCCACGCCCAGGGCATTCAGTCCATCGACCAGATGCTGCAGCGACACGCCTTCCGGCAGAACGGCGATCTTGTTGCCCTTGCCGTCATCGACATCGATCCTGGTGCGCGGCACGACCTCGGTGGTGCCGGTCTGGGAGAAGGGCTGAGGCTGACTTACCTGCGCCAGTTCCGTGACCTTGATGGTCAGGTTGCCCTGGGCGATGGCGACGGTGGAGATGCGCACATCCGCACCCATCACGATCACGCCCGTGGTCTGATCGATCACCACCTTGGCGGACTGGTCGGGGTCGATCTTGACCTGCTCGATGTCGGTCAGCAGCGCCATCGTGCCGCCGGGATAGTTGGCGGGCACCGCCAGTTCGATATTGGCCGGGTCCGATGCCGACGCGACATTGCCGCCCAGATAGGCGTTGACGGCCTTGGCGATGCGGCTGGCGGTGGTGAGATCGGGATTGTGCAGCGACAGTTTCAGGGTGGACAGGCTCGCCAGCTTGAAGCCGGTTTCCTTTTCCACGATCGCGCCATTGGCGATGCGCCCGGCGGTCGGCACGCCGCGCGTCACGCTGGCGGCGTCGCCCTGGGCCGCGAAACCGCCCACCGACACCGGCCCCTGGCCTACGGCATAGATCTGTCCATCCGCGCCGAACAGCGGCGTCACCAGCAAGGTGCCGCCCGTCAGGTTTTTGGCGTCGCCCATGGCGGAGATGGTGATGTCCACCCGCGAACCGGATGCGGCAAAGGCGGGCAGGCTGGCGGTCACCATCACGGCGGCGGTGTTCTTGGTCTGCATCTGCTGGCCGCGTGTGTTCACGCCCATCCGCTCCAGCATGGTCTGGATGGAAAGCTGGGTGAAAGGCGCGTTGCGCAGGGAGTCGCCGGTGCCGTTCAGGCCGACCACGATGCCATAGCCGATCAGCATGTTGTCGCGGATGCCCTGGACCGCGACCAGATCCTTCACCCGTGAAAAGGCGAAAGCCGGACTGGTCGCCAGGGTGGCGCTCAGGGCAAGAGCAATGAGACGGACGATAAAGGATGCGCGGCGCATGAACGGCTTCTGCCTTGTTTGCCCGCTCGTCCTTGCCAGTTTCGTGCCGGAAGTGCCGTAAAAATTGTCTATTTATATCAGTGACTTATAGATTCATCAGGGCGGTGCCGGCACATGACCGGCAAGTCCTGCCGGGTCTAAGCCGCCTGCGGTCTTCTTTTTACCCCCTCTGTCTGCCACGCGCTCGCGCGCTGGCAGACATCTCCCCCGTCAGCCCGCTTGCGCGGGAACGGGGGAGGCGGGCCGGTGCTCGCATCGAATTGCCAGGGCAAGCAGCGCCGCCCCCACCGCGACGAACCCGGCGACGACAAAAGATTCCAGATAGGAGCCGGTCGCGGTCCGCGACGCCCCGGCAAAAAAGGCGGCGCTGGCCGCCCCGACCTGATGGCTGGCCGAAATCCAGCCGAACAGGATGGGCGCCTTTTTCAGCCCGAAAGCCCGGTTGGCGATGGCCAGGGTCGGCGGCACGGTGGCGATCCAGTCCAGGCCATAGAACACCGCGAACAGCGACAGGCCGAAAAAGGTGAAATCCGCATAGGGCAGATAGATCAGCGACAGGCCCCGCAGCCCGTAATAGGCGAACAGCAGCTTGCGCGGGTCGATGCGGTCGGTCAGCCATCCCGACGCGGTGGTGCCCACCAGGTCGAACAGCCCCATGATGGCCAGCAGGCCGCCCGCCGCCACCGCCTCGATGCCATGATCGTGGCACAGCGCGATCATATGGGTGCCAACGAGCCCGTTGGTGGTGAAGCCGCAGACAAAGAAGGTGACGGCCAGCAGCCAGAAATCCCGGCTGCGCGCGCCTTCGCCCAGCGCCCCGAACGCTGTTCGCAGCGGATTCATCTTCTGCCGTATTTCCGGCGGATGGTCCGGATCGGCCCCGAACGGTGTTTGGCCCACATCCTGGGGCCATTCCGGCAGTAGGAAGAACACCACCGGAATCAGCAGCGCAATCGCCGCCGCCACACAGATCACCACCGGCTGCCAGCCGCCGGCCTCGGCGATGGCTGACAGGGCTGGAATGAAGATCAACGTACCTGTGGAGGTCGAGGCCGCGAACAGCCCCATCACCAGTCCCCGGTTGGTGACGAACCAGCGATTGACGATGGTGGCCGACAGGACATTGGTGATGCAGCCCGAGCCGATGCCCGAGATCACGCCCCAGGTCAGCACCAGCTGCCAGCTCGCGGTCATCGCCAGGCTGGCAAGGGACGACAGGCACATCATCGCCAGTGCCGCAATCATGGTGGCGCGGATTCCGAAACGCTGCATCGCCGCCGCCGCGAAGGGGCCGGTCAGGCCGAACAGGAAGATGCCCGTCGCCGCCGCGACGCTGATTTCGCCGCGCGACCAGCCAAAGGCCTCCTCCCAGGGCACCATCAACACGCCGGGGGTGGATCGCAGGCCCGCCGCCGCCAGAAGCGCCAGGAAGATAATAGCCACCACGGCCAAGGCGTAGTGCCGCCCGAAGAGTGTTTTTCCTTGCATGTGCGCCCCGTATGCCATCCAACATAGCACCGAATTGGGGGGATTTTGCCGCGCCTGGGACGCGTCCGCACCCTGCGCATCCCGCATGGACGGCCAGGGATCACTCCCCTATTTTCCCGGCTCATGGAAACGCCCTATTTCAATATCAAATATCCC
>JAFIHO010000281.1 GCA_017849395.1 Hyphomicrobiales bacterium | reverse complement strand
CTAATGGAGCGACGAGGTTGCGCGCCATCAGAGGGAGGCACGCGCACATCCTGACGCTTCGCGCTGGTCGGGGGACGGGAATGACCGGATTGTCTAGGCCCAGCTATACGGCACCAGAAAGCCGCTGCGATATGGCTTGAAGCCGAGATTTTTGCGCGCCACCACCGTGCCCAGTCCCTGGAACATCGGGATCGAATATCCCTGGCTTACCTGCCACATGTCGAAGGCGCGGAAGCCTTGCAGGCGCTTGTTGTCGTCCAGTTCATGCAGCAGGGAATAAAGGCGCGGCGGCACGTCTTCGCTGCGCCATACCGAATAGAAACGCTCCGGGTCCAGCATGTAGCCGGAATAGACCGCGGGATTTCCGGTGGTCGGATTCCAGGGCTTCAGCACTGGCCCGTCGAATTTGTTGTTGGACTGATACTCGTAGAGCTGCGCCGAGGGCAGGATTTTCAGGTTCGCCTCGATGCCGACCTTCTTCCACAACTGCACGATGGCGCGCGCGATGTCGAAGTCGCTGGGAAACACGCCATTGGTGCCATAGAAATTGATCTTCACAGGCTTTGACGGGCCGTAGCCCGAAGCAGCCAGCAGCGCCTTCGCCTTGTTGGGATCATAGGCAATCTTGAAATCGGGCACCTAGCCCGGCATTCCGGGCCCGGCCGGCATCCAGATCGGCGTCATGTGCCCGCCCGACAGGGCCCTGGAGATCGCCACCTTGTCGAGGGCGTGATGGGCCGCCAGCCGCACATTGCGGTCCTTCAGGATTCCCTTGTTGACCATCTGTAGCAGCACGATGCCGGTGGTGTTGTCGAGATGGCCTTCCAGCCCCGGCAACGCGCCCAGCCGGTAAACCTCGCGCACCGGCAGATTGATCGCGATGTCGGCCTGGCCCGCCTGTACCGCGGCGGCGCGCGCCACGCCATCCGGCATGATCTGGAACGTCAGGCGCTTGATGCGCGCGGGGCCGCGCCAGTGTTTCTCATAGGCTTCCAGCACAATGCGCGAATTGCGCTCATAGCTGACCAGCCGGTAGGGGCCTGAGCCGATGGGCGCCTTGCGGAAGCCTTGTTCGCCAACCTTTTCGTAATAGGCGCGCGGCAGCACCACCGAAGGAATATCCGCCAGTTCGGACGGCGCGATCACCATCGGCTTGTCGAGATGGATGATGGCGCGGGTGGGCGACGGGGTCTCCACCTCCGTGACGCCATGCCAGGTGCCGGTCAGAAGCGCCAGCGGATTGGCCTTCATATGGGTGTGGAAGGTGAAGCGGATATCGTCCGACGTGAATTTCGACCCGTCATGGAATGTCACGTCATTGCGCAGGTCGAGCTGCAGCACCTGTCCGGTCGAATCGAGCCATTTCCACTGCGTTACCAGCGCGGGCGACAAGGTGAGGTCGCGCGCCATTTCCAGCGGCTGATCGAACACGCATTTGACGATCGACAGTGTGGTCGGAACATTCCGGAGGGTCGGAATCCAGTCCGTTATGTCCATCGGAAACGCGACCGTGACGGCACGTGCATCGGCCGAACGGGCGGCGCCGATGGCGCCCAGGCCCGACAATGCGAACGGCAGGACGCCCGCGACGAAATCCCTGCGCCGCAGGCCCGCCTTTTTCATGCTGTCCTGGTCAGGCGGCAATCGGCTTGTCGCCCGCGATGGTTACGCGATAGCCGGAGCGGGTTTTGGGGAAATAATCCCACACCGCCTGATGCATGGTGCAACGATTGTCCCAGAAGGCGATGGAGTTGGGCTTCCAGCGGAAGCGGCACTGATAACGCTCCTCCTCGCAATGGTCGAACAGGAAATCCAGAATGGCGGCGCTTTCCTGGCGCGACAATTCATTGATCTTGGTCACATACTGCCGGTTCACGAACAGGCATTTGCGCTTTGTCACCGGATGGACGCGCACCACCGGATGGTTGGAAATCGGGAACACCCGATTCGGCTCCTTGGTGATGGGGCGATAGATGATCTCGCCATTATGCTCGGCGGTGAGACCTTCCAGATAGACCTTCATCCGCGGCGACAGCGCGTCATAGGCGGAATACATGTTGGTCCACAGGGTGTCGCCGCCCACTTCCGGCACGGTGTGCAGAGCCAGGATGGAACCCATCGGCGGCTCCTCATCGCAGCTCAGGTCGGAGTGCCAGCGCTCGCCCGCGACATGCTTGGAATCGGCGTCGCCATGAATCTTCACGATATAGGGATGGCCTTCGATGCCGCTGACGCCGGAATGCAGCGCAAGCTGGCCGAAATGGCGGCCCAGCGTCTCATGCTGTTCGTGGTTGATGGCCTGGTCGCGGAAAAAGATCACGCAATGGGCCATCAAGGCATCGTGAATCTGCTGGACATGCGAGTTGCTGAGCGGCTTGGTCAGGTCCACGCCGAAAACCTCGGCGCCGATGCGTTCGGTCAGCGGTTTGATTTCAAGGGTCTCGCTCACGCCATGTCTCCAATCTGGGCCGCTGTAATTCTTCAATGATAATAGCACTCTGCGCCACCCGTCTTGCCCTGTCGCGTCCGAATAGTTGACGCGGTATTTTCCCACTCCGTCCTTCGCTGGCTTAACCGGCGCCCCCCTGTGATTTGGCGCATCCGCGCCGGGGCGCCTGGCCAGCTACGGACACCTGAGCGGCGGATAGACAACGGCAGCAGCTTATCCCGCCATGCCCGATCTTTTGCGCTAAACCGGCCGGGAGGGGCTTTTGCCCGCAAAGGCTTTGAAATTCCCGCCAGAATTGCCATTTTCAGGCAGCCGATCCTGGAGAGTGACATGACCGCCCCCGCCCGTATGCCGACCCTGTTCATCCCCCATGGCGGCGGTCCCTGCTTCTTCATGCCCAACCCACCCGACCACCCCAAGCTGTGGGACAAGATGGCTGCCTATTTGCGCGCCATCGCTTCCACCCTCCCCGCCAAGCCGACCGCCATTGTGGTCATCTCCGGCCATTGGGAAGAAACGCATGTCACGGTAAATGCCGGTCCTGCACCGGGCATGATGTTCGACTATTCCGGGTTCCCGCCCCACACCTATCAGCTTCGCTATCCCGCGCCCGGCTCCCCGGAACTGGCGGCGGAGATTCGCGGCCTGCTGGGCAAGGCCGGCATCCTGACCGGTTCCAACGACAAGCGCGGCTATGACCATGGCGTGTTCGTGCCGTTCCTGCTGATGTTCCCGGATGCGGATATTCCGGTGGTGCAGGTCTCGCTGCTGAACAATCTCGATCCGGCGCAGCATCTGGCCGTGGGCCGCGCGCTGGAACCCTTGCGGGACAAGGGCGTGCTGATCGTGGGCAGCGGCATGAGCTATCACAACATGTACAATTTCCGCACCAACACCCACAGCCTGGACAAGGCGTCACAGGAATTCGATGTCTGGCTGGGCGACGCGCTCGCGGACCCGGATGCGCGCGACCGCAAGCTTGCGCATTGGGACGAAGCGCCCGGCGCACGTCACAGCCATCCGCGCGAGGAACATCTGCTGCCGCTGATGGTCGTCGCGGGCGCGGCGGGTGACGACAAGGGCGAGAAAAAGTTCAACGATGTGATCTGGGGCAAGGTTCTGTCGGGCTTCCAGTTCGGCTGACACTTTCGCGCCGCACCTCGCACGCGACAGACAAGTGTTTGTACAGCCTCAGGGAATACGCGCGCGCTGAAAGGGCCTATGTTCGCGGCGTGATTTGAAGGTGAGTGTGCCATGCAGTCCATGACCGTGAAGCCCATGTGGGATGGTTTTGGCGTCGAGATCACAGGCATCGACCTGTCGAAGCCCGACACCGAGACGCAGGACAAGGTGGTTGAGCTGTTCCACCTGCATGGCGCTGTCGTGGTGCGCGACCAGAATCTCAATCCCGAGCAGCAGATGGCCTTCACCGAGCGCTTCGGGGAGCCGGAGACCAACACCCGACTGGAATATACCTATCCGGGCGAGCCGCGGATTTATGTCATCTCCAACAAGAAGGTGGGGGGCAAGGATATCGGCGACTATCAGGCGGGGTTGGGGTGGCACACCGATTCCTCCTATCTGGAAAAGCCTGCCATGTGCACCATGCTGCATGCGTTGGAAGTGCCGGCGGAAGGCTCCGACACGCTGCTGGCCGATCTGTGTGCTGCCTATCGGGCGCTGCCGGAGGAGACGCAGAGCAAGATCGACAACCTGAAGATCCATCACAGCTATCAGGCGCTGATGGACATGAAGGGCGTGACCCTTTCCGACAAGCAGAAGGCCGAATTGCCGGATGTGGTGCATCCGATGGTGCGCACTCATCCTGCGGACGGGCGCAAGGCGCTTTGGGTTTCCACCGGCACGACCCGGGGTGTGATCGGTATGGAGAATCCCGAGGGATTGGAGTTGATCCAGAAGATGGTGACACACGCTACTTCGGAGCCCTTTGTCCACGCGCATAAATGGCGCAAGGGCGACGTGTTGATCTGGGACAATCGTTGCACCCTGCATCGCGGCACGCCGTTCGATGTCAGCAAATATGTTCGCCTGGTGCATCGCAGCTGGGTGAAGGGTGACCGGCCGGTCTGACGGCATCCGTTTCCGCGAACCGCATCTGATCTCACCCGGCCTTCGACCAGCGAAGAGCCGGGTGATCTGTTTCAGAAGCCAGGATCAGCCGAGCGACCAGTAATAGGGTCGGTTCGATCCGTTGGCGAAGGGCGCATACTTCAACGTCTTGCCATGCACGACCGGCATGATTCCCTGCAGCAGGGGCAGCGTGTAGCCCTCGCCCACCGCCCATTTCTCCAGTTCGCTGTAACCGCGCGTCAGGTTCTCATAATCGGTCTGTTGTTCCAGCACCGCAAACCGCGCAGCCACGTCGGGGCTTTTCCACACGGAGAAGATGGTGCGCGGATCCAGGACGTAGCCATAGGCCACGGGCGAGCCGGTCTTGGTGTACCAGCTCCACAGCGCGGGGCCTTCGAACTTGTTGCCCTGTGAAAGCAGCAGATATTCCGGCAGGGTCACAACCTTCAGGTCGGCATCGATGCCAACCCGTTTCCACATCTGAACGACAGCACGGGCGATGTCGAAATCGCTGGCGTAAGCACCGTTGGTGGTGAACATCTTCACCTTGACCGGCTTTTCCGGACTGAAGCCTGCCTGCTTCACCAGCGCCTGCGCGGCCGCCAGGTCATGGCTAAAGGCGAATTTCTCGTCATGCGCAGGTGTGCCCGGCGGCGACAGCATGGACAGCGGCCGCGCCTGCCCGCCGAAAAAGGCACGCGATAGCGCCGCCTTGTCGATGGCGTGATGCGCAGCCAGCCGCAGCCGCTTGTCCGCGAACGGCCCGCGATTGACCATGTGCACCAGCAGCACATTGGTGGTCGAGTGAATGTGGCCCGACAGGCCCGGCAATGTGCCCAGCCTCTGGGTCTCGCGGGCCGACAGGTTGATGGTGATGTTGGCCTGAGACGCCTGCACCGCAACGCCGCGCGCCGTGGCGTCAGGCATGATCTGGAATATTACCTGTTTGATGCCGGCTGGTCCGCGCCAGTAACGGGGCCATGCTTCCAGAACCACGCGCGAATTGCGCTGGTAATCCACCAGCCGATAGGGGCCGGAGCCGACCGGCTTCGCCAGGAACGCCGCCATGCCGGCCTTCTGGATGTAATTCTTGGGCAATATCGACTCGCCCATCTCGGCCAGCAGCACCGGCGCCCACGCCATGGGCGCCTTGAAGTGCATCACCGCACGAGTGGCGGACGCGACCTCGATCCGGTCCAGATAGGGATTCCAGTTGGCAGCCAGTTGCAGGGTGGGATCGGCATGCAGCCGGTCGAAATAGGTGAACTGAAAATCTTCCGCCGTCAGACGGTCGCCATTGTGGAACAGCACGTCATTGCGGAAATCCAGTTGCAAGCGGCGCGCGCTATCGTCCAGCCACTGCCAGTTCGCCACGCCCGGCAGCAGCCGCAGGTCCGGCGACAATTGCAGCGCATTATCGAATACCGATTCAGTGATCGCGGTCGCCAGGGGCGTGATGCGGGCGGTAGGGTCCCAACTCAATACATCTGCTGGATAGGCGAAGCTGATTGCCCCGCCCGGAGCCGCCACCGCCCTGCCCCCACTTGCCAGCAGGGCCGAACCCCCTGCCAGCACATTTCGTCTTGTAGGACGATAAAGCCCCGTACCCGGTGGCGGGAACGGGGCTTTTTCGGTCCGCAGTCGCGGCATTACAGGTCCAGTCTGAGCTTTCCGTACACGTAGCGGCCGGTATAGTCG
>JAFIHO010000280.1 GCA_017849395.1 Hyphomicrobiales bacterium | reverse complement strand
GGTAGCACCGGACGGATTTGAACCGCCGACCAAGGGATTATGATTCCCCTGCTCTACCGCTGAGCTACGGTGCCGCCTGCGAACCCATACGGGCCGGGCGGGGCATGTAGGGTGGCGCGGGCCGGACTGTCAAGATTTGAGAGCCGAGTCCGGAAAAACCTGCAATCTCATCCGGTTGGCGGGGCCGAAGAGGGTCTGTTCCGGTCCGGTCACGGCAAAGCCCTGACGCAGATAGAAACCTTCGGCCCGGGGATTGGCCAGCACGGTCAGGGCCGCCCCGCCCGCGCGGGCGATGGCGTCCCGCACCAGCGCCCGGCCGATGCCCCGGCCCCAATGGCCGGGTTCCACGAACAGGCCGTCCAGGTCGAAGCCCGCACCCCGCGTCACCAGCGCGCTGAAGCCCAGGATGCGGCCATCCTGTTCACCCACCCGTACCCAGCCTTCCTGGAGTTGCGCGAGCGGCAGGGCGATGGCGTCGGGATTGGCGAGAAGGAAGGGGCGATACTCCTCCCACATCAGGGAGGCGCGGCGTTGCAAATCCTCCAGCGCGTTGCGTTCGTCCGGGCGCGCGGTGCGTAGGGAAAGTGTCACGCCGCTGCTGCGGCAGCCCCCGCCCCGATCCAGCCGCCGCCCAGAACGCGGCTGCCGTCATAGAACACGCAGGCCTGGCCGGGGGCGACGGCGTCTTCGGGCATGGCGAGATCGACGCGCGCCGCGCCGCCCGCAAGCGGGGTGACGGTGGCGGCGACGGGCGGGCGCATGGAACGTACCTTCACGCTGCATTCCATCGATCTCGCAGCCGGCGCAAGCCAGTTCACATCGCGCAGGGTGATGGACGACGACGCCAGCGCGGCGCGCGGGCCGACCACGACCCGCGCCTTTGCCGCGTCGAGGCGGATGACGAACAGCGACTCTTCGTTGCCGGACAGTCCCAGACCTTTGCGCTGGCCCACGGTGAAATTGGTGATGCCGTCATGGCGGCCCAGCACTGCGCCGTCCAGATTCACGATCTCGCCCGGACGCGCCGCATCGGGGCGCAGCCGGTCGATCACGCGCGTATAGCGGCCTTCGGGCACAAAGCAGATGTCCTGGCTGTCGGGCTTGTCGGCGGTGACGAGGCCCAGTTCGGCAGCGATGGCGCGCACATCGGCCTTGTCCATGTCGCCCACCGGAAAGCGCAGATAGTCGAGCTGCGCCTGGGTGGTGGCGAAGAGGAAATAGCTCTGGTCGCGCGCGGCTTCGTTGGCAGCATGAAGCTGGGCGCCCGTGGCGGTTTCGACCCGGCGCACATAATGGCCGGTGGCGAGCGCGTCCGCGCCAAGTTCGCGGGCCGTGTCCAGAAGATCGGCGAACTTCACACGCTCGTTGCAGCGTACGCAGGGGATCGGCGTTTCGCCGCGCGCATAGGTGTCGGCGAAATCGGCGATCACTTTTTCGCGGAAGCGGCTTTCGTAATCCAGCACGTAATGCGCGATGCCCAGCTTCGCGGCGACGGTCTTGGCGTCATAGATATCCTGACCGGCGCAGCAGGAGCCCTTCTTCGCAGGGGTATCGCCCGGATAGAGCTGGAGCGTGATGCCCACCACATCGAAACCGGCGCGCGCCATCAGCGCGGCGGCGACCGAGGAGTCGACGCCGCCCGACATGGCGACCACGATGCGGGGCTTCGTATTCATGGCGGGCATATACGCGCGACGGCGCGGAACCGCAATAATTAAGGCTTTTTCGCCCGATTCCTGGCCTGGGCCCAACTGCCATGGCCCGCTTCAGGCGGGCCGTCCGGGGCAAGTGGCGCGATCTTCGAGAGTCTTTGTGTGGCCCGGGATGGCCCGGTCAGGCCGGGCCATGACAGGCTGTTTCAGGGAGAGAGGATTGGGCCCTGGACTACTTCTGCAGGAAGTTCAGCAGCGTCAACTGGTTCAACTGGGCCGTGACGCTGAGCGCCGCCTGGAGCTGGGTCTGGTTCAGGGACAATTGGGTGGCCGCATCGGCCATGTTGGTGTCCTGAATGTCGGAGATGAAACTCTTGTACAGCGTGTTCATCGACGCCTGCTGGTCCTGGGAGTCGGTCAGGCGGTTGTAGACGAAGCCGTTCTGCGCCACGACATTGTTGAGGTTGGTGGCGACCGTGCTGGTGCTGGCGATGGCGGCGGACAGATAGGCGTTCTGCGGGCCGGTGACGGTGCCGCCGAAATTGCCGGTCGGGCCTGCGTTGAAACTGGCCAGGTCGGACAGCGCCTGCATCAGGCCGGTGGCGGCGTCGGATGCAGTGACGCCATAGGAGACGGTCACGCCGTCTGCCACCTGCACCGATTTCTTGTCGGTGCCGTTGGCGAAGGCATTCGCCACGCTGGGCAGCGCCGCAAGATCGGACAGCGAGTTCACGGTCAGGGGCGGCACGTCGGTCTTGCCGCCGCTATAGATATAGTCGCCGTTGGAATCCTTGGAATTCAGGATGGACGCAGCCTGTTCGAAAATGCTTTCGGCCTGGCTCATCAGGGCGGAGGCGTCGGAATTGGCCACCGTGTCGGAAATCGCCTTGCGCAGGTCCGCCGCCAGCTTCGCCAGCGCAGTCAACTGGCTGTCCTGAAGGTCGGTCTGGGTGACGGCCAATTTGGTGGCGTTGGTGTAGGCGGCGTTGCGCGCATTGGCGGCGATGGAGGCCGTCAGCATCTGGGCCTTGTCGCCGAAGCCCGCATAGGTGGTGGCGTTCTTGCCGCTGGCGATCTGCGCCTGGGTCTTGTCCAGCGCGTTTCCGGCATGCTGGATCTGGGTCAGGTAATACTGGGTCTGGGCCGCTGTGGCGACGCGGGTGACACTCATGGTCCGCTCCTTAGATGTTCAACAGCGTCTGGTAGAGCTCGTCCACCACCGAGAGGATGCGTGCCCCCGCGGCATAGGCCTGCTGATAGGAAGACAGGTTGGTCAGTTCCTCGTCCAGGCTGACGCCCGAATTGGACGAGATGCGCGCCTTGGCTTCGGCCAGGCGGTCGTCCTGGGTGGTCTGGTTGGATGTGACCGTGTTCGATTGGGTCGAAACATTCTGATAGAAACCCGCCGCATAGTCGGACAGGGACGAGACCTGGGCCGCGATGCCGCCCGCCGCCGCGAAGCTGCGCGACTTGCTGATCGTGTTTTGCAGCGCGATGGCGCCGGCATTGTTGCCCGCCGAAACCACCGTATCGCCCGCGACGCTGGACGGCGTGAGCGCGGGCGTGGCGAAGCCGATGCGCGCCGGATTGGCGGCCACGGCACGGGTGATTGAGAAGCCCTGGGCCTGGGACGCGATGGTAGCTGCGCCCAGACCGAACAGCTTCGAGAAGCTGACGCCGGTATTGCCGCGCGAGGTCGTGTCGTTGGTGACGTTGAGCTGATAGCCCTGGAACAGCGCGGAATTGCTGGTGGAGATCGAACCGTCAGGGTTCAGAGCGACGAAGGCCGCGCCGCCCAGCGCGGTGTTGAGGGCGGTGACAATGTCGCCGACCGACTGGCCCCCGGTTGTCGCGATGCTGACCTGGCGGCCGATATCGCCGTCCGGTCCCTTGAGGGTCAGGGTGATGTTCCCGCCAGCGGCCAGGCCCGCATCGTCCGACGCGGACAGGCCGGTGGACAGGATCGAAGGCGACTGGGATTGAAACAGGTCGTTCAGGCCGAAGAAATGCGAGAAGCCGAAGCCTCCCCGGCTGGATGGGTTGGAAGCGTCGTCCTGCACGACGATGCCATTGCCGCCATTGGCGGAAATGGTCAGTTGTCCGTCGGTGAAATTGGCGCTGCCATTGCCGCCGAGCGCGGCGTTGAGCGCCGACGCGAAGGCGCCGATGTCGCCGCCCGTGCCGCCGACGGGCGAGCCATCCACGGAGATCGATGCGGCATCGAAATCCACATCGATGCGCGAGACGAGATTGCCGCTGTTGTCGGTGACGGCGATGGTGGTTTTGCCGGTGAAGTTCAGCGCGTCGGAAGACAGCAATCCGGTCTGGCGGCCGCTCAGCAAGGCGGGCGGCGGATAGGCGGCATTGGCGTTGGCCTGGGCATTGAAGGCCAGCGCGGTCTGCTGCGCCAGATTGCCCAAGGTCTGGTTGAGGCCGCCCAGAACCTGATCGCGCATGTCGATCAGGCCTTTCAGGGTGCCGCCGGACAGATGGGGATCGAGCGGCAGGGCGCTGCCGATCGGTCCGCCGGTCTGGGGACTGATGTCCTGCACCATGATGTTGCCAAAGCTGCCATTGGCGCCGCCGCCGGCATAGTTCAGCTTCGCATAGGTGTTGCTGACCAGGTTGATGCCGTCATTGGTCGAGACGTTGACGCTGCCGTCCGGCTGTTCGGAGGTGCGGATGCCGATAGTCTGGGCGAGGCTGGCCAGCGCCACATCGCGCTGGTCGAGCAGGCCCGACGCCTGGTCGCCCAGCGATGAGGCGGAGCGAATCTGCACATTCAGGTCATAGATCTGCTTGATCAG
>JAFIHO010000279.1 GCA_017849395.1 Hyphomicrobiales bacterium | reverse complement strand
GACGCGCTCCACCTCTTCCAGGATCGCGGTCAGTTCTTCCTCGGAGATCAGGCGCCCCGCGATGCGGATGCGCTCGTGAAAGCGCACCAGATGCGGCGAGGTGTGCATGTGAACGACAAGCCCCTGCGCTTCCAGCATGGCGCGGGCAAACGCGCAGACCGAACCCTTGCCATTGGTGCCCGCCACATGGATGACCGGCGGCAGCTTCAGATGCGGATCGCCCAGCGCGTGCAACAGGCGAAGGATGCGATCCAGCGCCAGGTCGATCTTCTTGGGATGCAGCGACAGCAGCCGGGCAAGAATGGCGTCGCTGCCGGACGGGTCCGTCATGCGGTGCGGGCGGCCCCGTTGCCGTTGCGCGCATTGGCGGGCGACGGCGTCTTGGCGCGCGGCCGGGCTTTCTTCAGCAGCATGTGCAGCACCTGGGAAAGCGTGACGCGCATGTCCTTGCGATGCACCACCATGTCCAACATGCCATGCGCCAGAAGATATTCGGCGCGCTGGAAACCCTGGGGCAGTTTTTCGCGGATGGTCTGTTCGATGACGCGCGCGCCGGTGAAGCCGATCTGCGCGCCGGGCTCGGCGATCTGGATGTCGCCCAGCATCGCGTAGGACGCGCTGACGCCGCCAAATGTAGGATCGGTCAGCACCACGATATAGGGCAATCCCGCTTCGCGCAGCATGTCCACACAGATGGTGGCGCGCGGCATCTGCATCAGCGACAGGATGCCTTCCTGCATACGCGCGCCGCCGGAAGCGACAAAAAGAATGAAGGCGCGCTTCTCGGCGATTGCGGCTTCCATCGCCTCAACCAATCCTTCGCCCACGCCCAGGCCCAGCGAACCGCCCAGGAAGTCGAAGGGCTGCACCGCCACCATCACCGGCAATCCGTCGATGGTGCCGCGCGCGGCGGAAAAGGCTTCGGGACGAGAGGTCTTGCCGCGCGCCGCCTTGATCTCGTCGGGATATTTCTTCTCGCCCTTGAAGCGCAGCGGATCGGCGGGAACCAAAGGCGGCGGCAATTCGCTGAACGATCCCGCATCGAACACATAGGCGAAACGCTCCGCGGGGCCGATGCGCATATGGTGGCCGCAATTGGGGCAGACGAACAGGCCAGCCGTCAGGTCGCGATGGAACACCATCTCGCCGCAGGACGGACATTTGCGCCAGAGATTTTCCGGCGTGTCGCCACTACGGCCCGCGTTGCCGCCCATGAAGCCCTTGATGCGAGGGCGGACATAATTGGTGATCCAGTTCATGACCGCACCTTACACCGTTTCGGTCCGGGCCGCATGGGCGGATTCCGCCAGGGCCCGGCACAGTTCCAGAACCGCGGAGACGATCTTCTCCCGGGGCGCGCCGATATTGGTTCCGATCAGATTGACAATTGCCGAACCCACCACCACGCCATCGGCAATGCCGGCGATTTCGCGCGCCTGTTCCGGGGTCTTGACGCCGAAGCCGACCGCGACCGGCAGATCCGACTGTTTGCGGATACGCGCCACAGATGCGGCGACGTCACCGCGGTCGAAATTCTTCGTGCCGGTCACGCCCGCGATGGAGACATAGTAAAGAAATCCGCTCGCGCCGGAGAGAATGGTTGGCAATCGTGCGTCATTGGATGTCGGTGTGGCGAGACGGATGATGTCCAGGCCCTGTGCAGCAGCGGGCGTGCGCAGCACTTCGTCTTCTTCCGGCGGCAGATCGACCACGATCAGGCCGTC
Source organism: Hyphomicrobiales bacterium (assembly GCA_017849395.1). GTDB lineage: Bacteria > Pseudomonadota > Alphaproteobacteria > Micropepsales > Micropepsaceae > Rhizomicrobium. The sequence continues at coordinate 10,505 of JAFIHO010000279.1, read as the reverse complement.
CGCACCCGCCTGCGCCGCGTCGCGACTGAAGCGCGCCGTGCCATAGGCATGGATGGGATTGAAATAGCCCATCAGCACGATGGGCGTCTTAGTGTCGGCCTTGCGGAATTTCCGCACCATGTCGAGGGTGCGATTCATGTTCGCGCCCGCTTCCAGCGCGCGCATGGATGACGCCTGAACGGCGGGGCCATCCGCCATCGGATCGGAGAAAGGCATCCCCAGTTCGATAATGTCGGCCCCTGCCCCCGGCAACTTCTCCAGAATGGCGAAGCTGGTTTCCGGATCGGGATCGCCCGCGCTGATGAAGGGCACGAACGCGGCGCGGCCTTCCTTTTTCAGGGCGGAAAATCGGGCAGCAAGGCGGCTCACAGTTTTTCTCCCAGCGCATTCGCCACCGAGAACACATCCTTGTCGCCGCGTCCCGACAGGCAGACGGCGATGATCTGGTCCTTTCTCATCCGTGGCGCCATGCGCGCGACATGGGCCAGCGCATGGGCGGTTTCCAGCGCGGGAATGATGCCCTCCAGTTTGGACAGCAGCATGAAGGCGTCCAGCGCCTCCTTGTCGGTGGCTGAGAAGTATTTCACCCGGCCGATCTCCTTCAGCCAGGAATGTTCCGGGCCGACGCCGGGATAATCCAGACCCGCCGAGATGGAATGCGCCTCGACGATTTGGCCGTCGCCATCCTGCAGCAGATAGGAACGCGCGCCATGCAACACGCCGGGCGTGCCCTTGCTGAGGGTCGCGGCATGGCGCGGCGTATCCACGCCATCGCCCGCCGCTTCCACGCCATGAATTTCGACATCGGTATCGTCGACAAAGGGATGGAACATGCCGATGGCGTTGGAGCCGCCGCCGACACAGGCCACCACCAGATCGGGCAGCCGCTGCTCCATCGCCATCATCTGGGCGCGGGTCTCGCTGCCGATCACGGTCTGGAAATCGCGCACCATCGCCGGATAGGGATGCGGCCCGGCCGCCGAGCCGATGATGTAGAAAGTGTCGTGCACATTGGCGACCCAGTCGCGCAACGCGTCGTTCATCGCATCCTTGAGTGTCCGCGAGCCGGACGTGACACTGCGCACCTCCGCGCCCAGCAGCTTCATGCGGAACACATTCGGCTTCTGCCGCTCGATATCGACCTCGCCCATATAGACCGTACACGGAAGACCGAAGCGGGCCGCGACGGTGGCCGTGGCGACGCCGTGCTGGCCCGCGCCGGTTTCCGCGATGATGCGGGTCTTGCCCATGCGGCGCGCGAGCAGAATCTGACCCAGGCAGTTGTTGATCTTGTGCGCGCCGGTGTGGTTCAGGTCTTCGCGCTTCAGATAGATTTTCGCGCCGCCAAAATGCTGCGTCAGGCGTTCCGCGAAATAGAGCGGGCTTTCGCGGCCCACATAATGCTTCAGCAATCCGCCCAACTCGGCCTGGAAGGAGGCGTCTTTCTTCGCCGCCTCATAGGCAGCCTCCAGATCCAGCACCAGCGGCACGAGGGTTTCGGCCACGAAACGTCCGCCATAAGCGCCGAAATGGCCTGACAGATCGGGACCGGTGCGAAGAGAGTTGGGCAAAGCGGAATTCACACGTGCACCTTTTCCTTTGTCGCGGCGATAAATTCCGCGATACGCGCCGGGCATTTCACGCCGGGCGCGGATTCCACGCCGGAGGACACGTCCACCAGCTTCGCACCCGACGCCTCGATGGCGCGGGCGATATTGTCCGGCGTCAAACCGCCCGCCAGAAACCAGGGCTTCGCGAATGAGCGGCCGCCGAGAATTTTCCAGTCGAAGGCCGCGCCATGACCGCCTCCCCGCTCCGCGCCCCCGGGCGGCTTGGCGTCGAACAACAGCATGTCGGAAACTTTTTCGTATTCCGGTACGACGGCAAGATCGGCGGGCTCGGCAACCGCCAGCGCCTTGATCACCGGCAGCCCGAAGCGGGCCCGGATGTCGGCGGTGCGGCCTACGCTTTCCGCGCCATGCAGTTGCAGCAGGTCGGGACGCGCGCTGCTGATCACGGTTTCGATGGCGTCGTCGTCCAAATCCGCGATCAGTGCGGCCAGTTTCAGCCGTCCCTGCATGCGCGCACTGAGCGCGCGCGCCGCTTCCGGCGTGACGAAGCGCGGCGATCTGGGATGGAATACCAATCCGCCAAAGCCCGCGCCGGACGCAATGGCCGCGTCGGCGGCTTCGGCGCTGGTGAGGCCGCAGATTTTTACCGTGACCGTCATGGAGAGGCGCTTATGAGCCGCCCTATCCAAGAAATCAAGCAACCGCCGGAACCCTGTTCAACCGGCTGAAAACCCTAAAGATTGTGCGATCTTTTGCGCCGCTATGGCGGGATCGGGCGCCGCCGTTATGGGGCGGCCGATCACCAGGATGCTGGCCCCGGCCTGATATGCCTCCGCCGGGCCCATCACCCGGCGCTGGTCGCCCACATCGCTCCCAGCGGGGCGTATGCCGGGCACCACCAGCAGAAAATCCGGTCCGAGAGCCGCGCGCAGACGCGCGATCTCATGCGCCGAACATACCACGCCGTCCAGGCCGCATTGCCGGGTCAGCGTCGCCAGCCTCAGCACCTGATCGGCGGCAGGCGGCGTCTGGCCGACCGCGACCAGATCGTCGTCGCCCAGGCTGGTCAGCACCGTGACCGCGATCACGCGCGTTGCGGGATTGACCGATTTCGCCGCGTCACGCGCCGCTTGCATCATCGCCGCGCCGCCGCCGGCATGGACATTGATGATCGAGACACCGACAGCGGCGGTCGCGCGCACCGCGCCCGCGACCGTGTTCGGGATATCGTGAAACTTGGTGTCGGCGAACACCGGCAGGCCGAATTTTGCGAAGGCTTTCAAGCCTTCAGGGCCATTGGCGCTGAGGAACTCCAGCCCGACTTTCAGCCCGCCGACATGCGGGCACACCCGTTCGGCCAGCGCCAGCGCGTATTCCAGGTCGGGCGTGTCGATGGCGACGTATACGGGATTGCCGCTGATCACTCTTCGTCTTCATCTTCCGGGCCTGCATGCCCGTTGTTCAGACGCTCGCGCAGTTCCTTGCCGGTGCGGAAAAAAGGCGCGCGCTTCTGTCCGACGGATACCGGCTCGCCCGTGCGCGGATTGCGGCCCATGCGCGAAGGGCGCACCTTCACCGAAAACGCGCCGAAGCCGCGCAGTTCGACCCGGTGGCCTTCCGCCAATGCCTTGCTGATGGAGTCCAGCACCGTCGTGACGATGCGTTCAACATCGCGATGGTACAGGTGCGGATATCGTGCAGTAAGCCGCGCAACCAGTTCCGATTTTATCATCCCCAGCCCCTTCCCGGGACACGCCGACGGTAACGCTGTCCGGCAGGTCGGTAAATTGTCAGAGCCACCCCATGGCGTCAACCGGAACCATCTGAAAAGTCAGGTTTTTTCGGATTTCAGTGGCACTTAGCAGGGGGAGCGGGCCGGGATTCTGCCCAAATCGGGGTCACGCCAACGATTTGACCAACAGCCGGATATGCCTTGCGTCCCGATTACGGGCCAAGGAAAGTCGTGCCGCATTGTTTCGGGGGTGGCATGAGAATCGCGAAGCTGGCCGCAGCGGCCCTCCTGCTGGCCATCGGCCCCGTTTCCGCCGCCCCTGCCGAGACATGGCTGGCCGGGTGGGGTTATCCCCCTACTCCACTGGCGCCGGGGAAGCCCGATCCCAATACCGCCCCTCCCAATCCCCCGCCGCCCAATCCCGCGTCCCTGCTCCCGGTGACGGATGCCGCCCCGGTTGCTGTGCCGGTGGTGCCCACCAACGAGACCCCGGACCTGTCCAATGTCACCCTGCGCCAGATCGTGCGGGTGTCCGTGGGCGGCACCAAAGTGCGGCTGAGGCTGTCGAATGAAGCGGGCACCGATCCGCTGGTGCTGGGCACGGTGCATGTCGCCGAGGCGGACGCGGATGGCGCCATCATCCCCGGTACGGATCATGTCGTCACCTTCGATGGCGGCAAGACGGGCGCTACCATCCCGCAAGCCTCGCCTTATTACAGCGATCCGGTCGAGATGAAGGTGAAGCCGCTGACCCGGCTGGCGGTTTCGATCTATGTGCCGGGCCCGGTGGCCAAGGGGTATCACCCAAGCTGGAATTATGTCTCCGGTTTCGGCAATCGCGCCGGCGAGCGGGTGCTGACCGATGTGCGCCTGATCCGCAGTTCTGCCTTTGTAAGCCAGGTGGAAGTCGTGCCCGACACAGCGCGGAACGTGGTGGTGCCGCTGGGCGACTCCATCACCGAAGGCGCGGGATCGACGGTCAACGCCTTCAAGGGTTGGCCCGACCGACTGGCGGAACGGCTGGCCCGGGATAAGGCGGGGGCGCGATGGGCGGTGGTCAATGCGGGCATCGGCGGTAACCGTCTGCTTCACACCATGGCCGGACCCAGCGCGCTGGCGCGGCTGGACCGGGATGTGCTGTCGGTGCCGGGCGTGAGGAAGATCATCCTGATGGAAGGCATCAACGATATCGGGCGCCCCGCCCAGGGCGGCTTCGAGTTCGAAGGCCCGCTGGCCGTGGAACAGCTTATCGCGGTGGACAAACAGATCATCGCCCGCGCCCATGCGCGCGGTATACAGGTGATCGGCGCGACCCTGACGCCATTCGAGGGCGCGCATTATTACGACGAGCGCGGCGAGACGATGCGCACCGCGTTGAACGACTGGATCCGCAATAGCGGCGCGTTCGACGGCGTGATCGACTTCGACAAGGCGGTGCAGGACCCGGCGCACCCCATCGCCATCAAGGCCGCCTTCAACAAGTATGACCATCTGCATCCCAACGACACCGGATATGAGGCGATGGCCAATGCCATCGATCTGAAACTCATCACCGGACAAGCCGCCATGCGACAGGAGAGGAAGAATGAAACTCGGGCACATCGCACTCACCGCCGTGCTGATCGGCGGGCTGCTGCAGGGGGGAGCATCGGCGCAAAGCCGTGACAGCGCCAATTGGGTCGGCGCCTGGGGCTTTGTGCCCACGCCGCTGCCGCCGGGCATCACACCAATCCCCGCCCCGCCACAGTCGCTGACGCCGCTGGGCGCGGCCCCGGACGCAGGGTCTGCCGCGCCGCCTGCCCCGGCGCCGTTGCTGATCGACAATCCCGGCAATGTGCCCGTCGCGCCGATGCCCGCGACCGACATCGTCAACGCCACTGTGCGCCAGATGGTGCGTGTCTCGGTGTCGGGAAAGCAGCTGCGGCTGCGCCTGACCAATGAGTCCGGCGCCGATCCGCTGGAGATCGGTGCGGTGCAGGTAGGACTGGCGGGGCAGGACTGCACCACCGCGCCCGCGACCAGCAGGCCGGTGACTTTTGGCGGTCAGCGTCGCGTGGTGATCCCGGCCAGCGCGCCGTTGCTGAGCGATCCGGTCGCGCTGCCCGTGGAGGGGCTGGCCAAGCTGTGCATTTCCATTCATGTGCCGGGCGCGCTGCCGCGCCTGGGCCACAGCGTCTATCAGTATGTCGCCGAGGGCGGCGATCAGACCGCCGCGTCGCAGCTTCCCGGTGTCCGCCTGATCCGGCTGCCCGCACTGGTCAGCCAGGTCGAGGTCGATGCGGAGTCCGGCACCGGTGTCATCGTCACACTGGGCGACTCCATCACCGAAGGCGCAGCCTCCACCAACAATGCGTTCCGCGGCTGGCCCGACAGGCTGGCGGAACGGCTGCAGGCCGACCGCAACGGGCGCAAATGGGCGGTGGTCAATGCAGGTATCGGCGGCAACCGGCTGCTGCGCTATGGCACCGGCCCGAACGCGCTGGCGCGGCTTGATCGTGACGCACTGAGCGTGCCGGGCGTGAAGGCCATCATCGTGCTGGAAGGGATCAACGACATCGGCCGCGGCTTCACCACGCTGGGACCGCAGGAGCCCGTGACGACCGAGGCGCTGATCGCGGCCGACCGCCAGATCATCGCGCGGGCGCACGCGATGGGCATCAAGGTGTATGGGGCGCTGCTGACGCCCTACAAGGGCGCAGGCTATGCGTCGCCGGATGGGGAAAAGGTGCGCACCGCGCTGAACACCTGGATTCTCAGCAGCGGGGAATTCGACGGCGTGATCGACTTCGCCACGGCGACCGGCGATCCGAACGACCAGCTCACCTTCGCGGCGCAGTACAACGACCGCGACAAGCTGCATCCCAATGATGCGGGCTATCAGGCGATGGCCAATGCGATCGACCTGAAGATGATCACAGGCAAGTAGAAACGGTTCGGGGAGGAGCCGGTGAAGGCCCCTCCCCGATAACTTCATCACTGCGCTACCGCTCGCTTTGGCTCGCGGCGTGCGGCTCTCAAAACGGTCCGCAGGACCGTTTTGCCCGGCTTCGCCGGTCGAGCCTCACTGCTTGATGATCTGGCCGTCCGGCAGGCGGATGTCGCCCCAGCCACCATTCAGCGGATGCTTGTAGTCGAAGGGATATTTCTTCGCCGCCGCCTCGTTGACTTCCATGCCCCAACCGGGCGTTTCGTTGGCGTAGAAATAACCGTCCTTCATCACCGGCAGGCCCGAGAAAATCTCCGCTGTCGCGGCGTTGAACTCGGTATATTCCTGAATGCCGAAATTGGTGATGCTGATGTCCAGATGGATCATCGCCATGTGCCCGATGGGCGACACGTCGCCCGGACCATGGAAGGCGGTACGGACGTTCAGCAATTCGCCCATCGCCGCGACCTTGCGCGCCGGAGTCAGGCCACCCATCTGCGAGACGTGCATGCGCATATAGTCGATCAGCTGATCCTTGATCAGCGGCGTCCATTCATGCGGGCTGTTGAACAATTCGCCCATCGCCAGCGGCGTGGTGGTCTGCTGCCGGATCAGCTTGAAATAGCTTATATCCTCGGGCGACAGCACGTCTTCCAGGAAGAACAGGCGGAATTTCTCGCAGTCCTTGGCGAAGCGGATCGCCTGGGTCGGGGTGTAACGCTCATGCGCGTCATGCAGCAGTTCGACCTCGTCACCCAGTTGGGTGCGCGCCGCGTCGAGCAGCGCCATGGCGCGGCGATAGGCGCCTTCGCGTTCGAACACCGGATAGTCGTGCAGCGAGGGAATGCGGCCCGCGCCCTTGCCCGCGCCATAGCCCGACATGCCGGGCACGCCGACCTGGACGCGCACCTTGCGGAAGCCCAGCGACATGTAGTGCTTGGCGGAAGCGATCACGTCGGCGATTTCCGCGCCGCCCGCATGGCCGTACAGGTCCACCGCCTCGCGCGCCTTGCCGCCCAACAACTGATAGACCGGCAGGCCCGCCTGGCGGCCCTTGATGTCCCACAGCGCCTGATCCACGCCGCTCATGGCGTTGTTGAGATCGGCCGCATTGCGCCAGTAGGAGGAGTTATAGGCCATCTGCCAGATGTCTTCGATGCGGTCGGCGGGACGGCCAACCAGCAACGGCTTCAGGTATTTCTCGACAGCGGGCTTCACCAGGTCGGCGCGCTGGGTATAGGTGGCGCAGCCATAGCCATACAGGCCCGCCTGGTCCGTGGTGACCTTCACCACCGACAGGCGCACGCCCTGGGGCTGGCATTCGATCACGCTGATGTCGCGGATCTTGGGGGAAGGCGCGCCGCGCGCTGCGCGATCCACCCGCTCTTGGGCCGAGGCTTCTTTCTTGGCCAGCAGCGCCGCGGCAGCCCCGCCCAGCGCCATCGATTTGAAAATTTCACGCCTGCGCATTTCAGTTTCCCTTGCGAAATCTGATTGAGGGGCCAACCTAGGGCCAGTTCCCTGCGGCGGCAAGCGGAGGAAAGGCTGCCTTCCGCAGCGACTGGCAGATGGATCGTGCGACGCTGCTCCGGTCCAACGACCTTTCTGGCTGGGGACTTTTACGCGGAAATTTTAGCTTTTGCGGCGGTGGACAGGGGCTGGGCGAACAGCCAGCCCGATACGGCAAGAGCCGCCAGAGCCCCCGCAAACTGCGCCGCGATGAAAAGCGGAACGGAGGATGGCGCGATACCGGAAAAACTGTCCGTGAAGGCCCGCGCCACCGTGACCGCCGGATTGGCAAAGGATGTCGAAGCGGTGAACCAGTAGGCGGCGGTGATATAGAGCCCTACCAGCATGGGGATCGCGCCGGGGCGATGCCGGATCGCGCCCAGGATGGTGGCGACAAGACCGAAGGCGGCGATGAATTCCGCCAATCCCTGGGATGGCCCGTCACGCAGATGGGTGGAGATTTCCAGCAGGGGCATGGCGAACATCGCATGGGCGGCGAACACCCCGGCCAGCGCGCCTGCCAACTGCGCCGCCGCATAAAGCGATGCCGCGCCCGGTCCGATGTCGCGGCGCAACGCGAAGCTCAGCGTCACCGCCGGATTGAAATGCGCGCCGGAAACGGGGCCGAAGATGGAAATCAGGACCACCAGCGTCGCGCCGGTGGCCAGGGTATTGCCCAGCAGCGCCAGCGCGTCATTGCCGCCGGACAGGCTTTGCGCCATCACGCCGGAGCCGACCACCGCCATCAGCAGGAAGGCCGTGCCCAGCGCTTCCGCCGCGAGCCGGCGCGGGAGATCGGGGGCGGCCATCGCGCTAGCGCAGACGGCGGCCGTGCTCATCCACGACCTGTTCGCCATCCTCCTTGGCAAAGGCGCCGCGCTGCGGATCGGGTAATATGTCGAGCACAAGTTCGGAGGGACGACACAGTTTAACCCCCAGCTGCGTCACCACGATGGGCCGGTTGATCAGAATGGGATGGGCCATAATTGCATCGACAAGTTGATCCTCGGTCAGCGACGGATCGGAGAGGTCCAGTTCGGCATAGACCTTTTCCTTCTCGCGCAGCAGGGCGCGCGCGGGGATGCCCATGCGGCGCAGCAGGTCGCTCAGTTCCGCACGGCTCGGCGGCGTCTTGAGATATTCGATGACGGTTGGTTCGGCGCCGGAGTTGCGGATCAGCGCCAGCGTGTTGCGCGAGGTCCCGCAGGCGGGGTTGTGGTAGATGGTGATCATGGGTCTCATTCAGCAGCAGGCGGCGCGTTTGGCAATGGCGGCAAGCGGTTCGCAGATGGCGGTGTCGCCGTTGCAGCAATCCTCCATCAGATAGCCCAGCAATTTGCTCATGCGGGCGTAATCGGCCGTGTAGATGATGAAGCGGCCCTCGCGCCGCGCATGAACCAGTCCGGCATTGGAAAGCACTGTCAGGCTGGCGGACAGGGTGTTGGGCAGGACATCCAGCTTGCGGGCGATTTCGCCCGCCGCGACGCCATTCTTGCCGGCGCGCACCAGCAGCCGGAAGACGGACAGACGTCCTTCATGGGCAAGCGCAGACAGGGCTTCGACGGCTCCCGCCATCCGCATCGCAGCCATCAGCAGCAGGCCTTTGCGCCGGGTTTGGGCGCGCAGCAGCTTTGCTTCGCGGACTCGATGGCAGGCACGTCATCCTCGCCATAGCGTGTCGCGTCACCGAAGGTATGGAAGGTCTCCCAGCGAAGACCGGACGGGTCGCTGACCCAGCTTTTGTCGGACTGCGCATAACAGCAGGTCGCACCTGTCTGGTCGATGGTGGTTTCGCCCGCATTCTTGAGGCGCGCGGCAAGTTCGCTCAGTTCCGCCGCGCTGTCCACCTGCACGCCGACATGATCCAGCCCCGGCGCCACGCCCCGCGCCGAGATCGCGAAATTGACCCTCGGATCGTCCAGCATCCATTTCGCATAATCGGGCTGGCGCACGGTGGGCGGCGTGCCGAACAGGGTCGAATAAAAGCCGATGGAACGGTCCAGATCGGCCACCGACACATGAAGATGCAGGCGTTTCATCACGGCCTCGCGGGAGATATTTCTATATTTCTACAATCGCAGAAATATCACCGGCGTCAAGCGCCGGTGCCTGGCCTCAATGCGTATTCCTGACGTTTGTACCAGTTGCCCTGGATGGCCCACATAAAGTGGGCCATGACATTTGTAGTGCCGGCTGGCAATTGCTGACAACCCTAGAACAACGACCCCTGCCCCGCCGCCCTGCGCGCCGGGCGATACTCCGGGGCCATGTCCCAATCGCCTTCGCGCGGCATCAGCATCGCCTTCAGTTCGGCGGGATGGGCCGGTTCTTCGCCCAACCATTTGGCCCACTGCTCCGGCGGCAGCACGGCGGGCATGCGGTCGGTGATCGTGCCGACCAGCGCGTTGGGCGGGGTGGTCACCATAACGAAGGTATAAAGTTCCTCGCCGTCGCGCTGCCAGCGCTCCCACAGCACGGCGATACCAACCGCGCGGCCGTCGCGCGGGGTGATGGTGTATTGCTCGGTCTTCTTCGCCGTCACCTCCCGGCCTTCGTTGAAGGTGCGCGCCATCAGAAGGCCGCGGCGGCTGCGAAACGCCTCCGCGAAGGTGGGCAGGGTGTCGATGGTTTCGGCGCGGGCATGGATATGGTGGGGAATATTGCCCGGCGCACTGTCGCCGCGCCGCGCCCAGCCCCAGCGCATGCGGCGCACGGCGCGCCCGCCCGCATCAGCCAGCAGCACCGAGGCGAAGCGCATGGGCGTGAT
>JAFIHO010000278.1 GCA_017849395.1 Hyphomicrobiales bacterium | reverse complement strand
TCGATGGTGAAGCGGTTGTCGGTGATCATGCGGTTGACCGCACGATCGATTTCGGGCGGGCTGACGGTGATGTGCTTCTTCAGCGCCTCGGCCAGCTTGATCTTCTCGTCCTGCAGCGATTCCAGAATCTGGGTGCGGATGCGCTTCTTGGCGGCTTCGTCTGGCTGCAGGCCCGAGGTGGCGATGTAGAGCGCCATGCGCTGGCGTACTTCGTACTCGGAGATGGACTGGTCGTTGACCGTGGAGGCGATGCTGTCGCTGTCGTCGGGATCGGTCTCCGGCACCTTCTGGGTAAGGGTGGCGGGGATGTCTCCGGCGGTGGGTGTGGTATCCGCCGCGGGGATGTCGCCTGCGGTGGGAATGTCGCCTGCCATCGGCGCGGATGCCGTGACGCCGGGAGCCGGCGTCGCGGTCGCGACGGTCGATGCGGTCGAGGCGAGGGGAGCGGTCTTGGTGCTGGGCGGCACGGCGGGCGTAGCGGCAGCCATCCTTGTGCCCGGCCTGGGCGGGACGGCGGGCGACTGTGTCTGAGCCGGGGCGGCGCCCGCGCAAAACAGCGCGGCGGTCATCAGCAATGCGGGGGACTTGCTACGCATCGTCAAATATCTGGTCTTGGCTCGCATGGGCGTGACGGCAACATCGCTCCGGCCGGGAAGTTCCGGCTACGCCCCTAACCCGCTGCACAAGATAAGCAAATCCCCCGTCCAATCAAGGTTTTTAACATTTGCCCGCCCCCTGGGGCACCCGGGGGCCCACACAGGCCCGCCTCCCCCTCGTGCGCGAAGCGCACATGGAGGGGGAGGTGTCCGCTGCGCGCGAGCGCGTAGCGGACGGAGGGGGTTAATTAAGGCCGATTCGTCGTGAACACGTCCTGGGGGAACAGGCTGAAGGGCTGGATCGGCGTTTCCCCGGTTTTCAGGCTGAATCGCAGGATCACCGAGGTCGAGGGCGGCACGCCCTGTATGGCGTCGAAAGTGTATTTCCGCCGGTAGGCCAGGGAAACGGCCAGGCACTCATCCTCATAGCCCAGGCCGTATTCCACATCCAGGAAGCGGTTCGCCAGCATGTCCCGCCGCCCGGCCGCGAAGACCTGCCAGTTCTGGTAGATGTTCAGGTCGCTCTGGATATTGAGTTCCTCGCGGCTTCCCAGTCCCAGATTCACCGCCTGGGGCGGCAACTGGACATAGGACATTTGCAGCGAGGAACGATTGTAGGTGCCGGTGACATAGATGCCGTGCCGCCGGATGCTGCCATTGCCGCGATCGACCACGATGCGGTCGGTGATGTCCAGATGGGGGAACTTCACGCTGAACCGGCCGATCAGGTCCGATGTGGTTCCGTCCGCGCCGGAGAAGGCGTTGAAGATCGGATCGGGTTTCAGCCGGTAGGTCTGGCCCAGCAATCCCTGCACCTCGCCGCCGGGAAACAGCGCCTCGGCCATCATGCCGACATTGGCGCGCGGGCCGCTTTCCACCAGGTCGTAGCCGGGCAGGCGGTTGAAGCTGAACACATTGTTGTCGTCGAATTCGAAGGCGTCGGAATCCTCGATCGGCAGGCCGCGCGGATTGCCGCCATAGGGTTGGGCGATGAACTGGGCGATGGGCTGGATGATATAGGAACTGCCCCTGTTGCCCTGGGCGATGAAGGGCCAGCGCCAGTCCAGCGCCAGATAGGGAATGCCGCGGGTGAGATAGCGGCTCTTGGCGGCGATATTGGGATAATTGATCAGGTCGTCGTTATCGACATGATAAATGTCGCCGCGCGCATCGGCGACAAAGGTCCAGAGCTGTCCCGCGCCGAACACGAAGGGCAGCTTCCAGCGCATCTCGGCGGTGACGCGCTGGCTGTCCGGCCCATCGGCGCGGGCCAGCGCGGCGGTGTTTAGATCGAAGCGGAACTGGCCGCCCCAGATGTCCTGGCGCGGGATGTAGCTGAGTTCGACGCGCGGAAAGACATAAGGAAAGAAGCGCGACTGGTCGGTGGAGCGCAGCCCCTCGAAATAATAGCCCGCCAGCATGAAGCGGCTGCGACCGGAATTGTTCTCCACGAAAAGATCATTCACCAGCCGGTCGAGGAAGGAGATGTCGTAGAACCGCATATAGGCGGAGTTGGTCGTGGTCTGGATGTCGAAACCCGTGCGCCAGTTTCCGGTATTGTCCAGCGCGATGCGGCCCGAACCGAACAGATGGCCATAGGTCTGGGGTCCGACGCGCCCCGCCAACGAGCCTTCGGAATTGTAGGCGCCGCTGCCCTGCAGCCACAGCCCGCTATTGTTCCAGCGGGCGCGATACTCCACCTGGAGCAACTGGCCGCCCAGGGTGGAGAACATCGGCGCCACCGTCACATCGTTGGTCTGGTTCAGCGCGATATAGACCGGCAGGCGGGTGAAATAGCCGATCTTGGTGGAATTGCCGAAATCCGGCAGCAGCAGGCCGCTGGCATAACGCACGCTGGGATCGGGCTGCGACAGGAAGGGCGTGTAGAAGATCGGTACGCCGCCCAGCTCCAGGGTCGCGTGGCGGAAGCGAACGCGATGCTCCTGCTGGCTATAGACCACGCGCTCGGCCTTGACCTGCCACAGCGGCGTGCGGTTGCCCTTTTGGGCGCAGATGATGCAGGGGCTGTAGACGGTGCGGTTGGCGATGACGACATCGCGCCGCCGCTGGGCGGTGGCGGCGGCCAACCTGCCGCTCTTGCCGATCAGGGCGCCGAAGCCGCTCAGCGCGCCGTCGCGCATGCGGTCCGTCAGCACGACATGGTTGGCGAAGGCGACATTGCCGTTGGTGTCGGTGATGCTGACATGGCCGCTGGCGGTGACCTTGTCGTCGTCCTGGTCGTAGGTGACGCGGTCGGCGGTCAGGATGCGGCCCTGGTCGGAAATCTCGACATGGCCCACCGCCGACACGGTCTGGCTGTTGCCGTCATAGACGATCTCGTCCGCCTGCAGCAGCACCTGCCGCTCTCCCGCGGGGGCGGGGGTGGCGGGCGCGGGGCGTTGCGCGACGGGTTTGGGCGGGACGTAGCGCGGCGCGCCGACGGCGGCATGCGCCGCCACCGGCGCGAGCAGGCACAGCGCCGTGAGGGTGGCTAGAGGATGGTTCATCCATCCTCCTGACTGAACACAAGGGTCATGCCGATCAGGATAGAGGCTATGGCGGGCGCCGTCGCGGCCAGCATCAGCGGCACGGCGCCGCTCTGGCCCAGCACGCGCGTCATGGTGTCGAAGAAATAGACGCCGAAACCCGCCGCGACGCTGAACACGATCACCCTGGTCATGCCGCCATGGCGCGAAACGCGCAGCGAGAAGCTGGCCGCCATGAACACCATCGCGGCGAACAGCGCGGGCAAGGTGTAGAGCGAATAGAGATAAAGCTGGTGCCGCGTGGCGGAAAAGCCTGCCGCCTGGGCCGCGCGGATGAAGCCCGGCAGTTCCCAGAAGGACAGGGTGTCGGGCGCGGCGAAGCTTTCCTGGATCTGCGCGGGCGTCAGGGTGGTGGGCACCTGGTAGGTGACGAAATGCTTCGGCTTGCCCTCCACGCCCGAGACCCAGGCATCCTTCAGCAGCCAGTAGTGCCGCATCAGATGGGCGGATTTCGCGTCGATGCGGCCGGTGAATTTGTCGTTCTCGCCGAACAGCAGCACCATCACATTTTCCAGATTCTCGCCCTGGTCGGTGACTTTCAGCGCATGGATCACCGATTGCTGCGTCCTGTCGCCCTGGCGCATCCACAATCCGTTCTGCGACACGGCGAGCCGCGAGGCCTCGCCCTTGATGTAGCGCGCTTCCAGTCCGGCGAACTCCGCGAACATGCGCGAGGAGACGGGCGTGAACACCGTCACGGCGAACACGCCGATGAACACCGCCACGGTCAGGGGCGGCATCAGGAAATCCCATGCCGAAATGCCGGCCGCGCGCGACGCGATCAGCTCATGGCTGCGCGACAGGCGCGCGAAGGTGAACACGCCGCCCAGCAGCACCGCGAAGGGCATCATCTTCTGGCCCAGGTCGGGCAGTTGCAACACCGCCATGCCGATCACCGTGCCGGTATCGACATTGTGGCTGGCGGTGCGGTTGAGCAGATCGACGATGTCGATGGAAAAGGCCAGCACCAGAAAGGCGCAATAGACCAGCGCCACGCCATAAAAGAACTGCACCGCGAGGTAGCGGTAAAGCGTCCAGGACCAGCTCATGCGGGCAGCGCCTCATGCTCGCTGGCCACGTGCCTGCGCGCGAACAGGCGGGAGCCCCAGCCCATCAGCACCGCCAGCGCCAAAGCCGACCCCAGCAGTGGCGCGATATAGAACAGGGGCAACAGGGCGGGCTGGTTCTGCGCCGCGCCCGCCACGCCATAGCCCGCGATGCGCACACCCGCTGCCGCCAGCGCGGCGAAGGTCAGGCGCAGGGCGTTGCCGCCGCGCCGCCGCCGCCCGCGCGTCACCGCCGCCAGCGCGATCAGCGCGAAGGCGATGCAATAGAGCGGCTCGGACAGGCGGCTATGCGCTTCCGCCCGCCAGCTGTTGCGGATGCGCGGCGTCAGACCCTGTGTCTCCGTCGGCCACAACAGTTCGGGCAGGAAGCGTTCGGACTTGCCGCGCAGCGCGATGCGGCTGCGGTTGGCGAACTGGTCCAGATTGATGCTGTAGCTGCGGAAATGGAGGATCGTCAGTTGCGATCCGCTCTTGCCGCTCTGCTCGATGGTGCCGTCGAACATGATGAGCCGCGCGCCCGCTGGGGTCTGGGCCAGCACGCCATTGGTGGCGACATAGGTGATGGGCCGCGCGGGTTCGCGCGAGTCATGCACCAGGATGCCCCGGATGTGACCATCCGGTTCGAGCCTGCGGATGAACACGGTGAGCCCCTTGGCGGGGGTCTCGAACTCGCCTTCGTTCAGCAGCGCCGCGCCGATATCGGCGCGGATGTCGAACTTCTTGGCGTTCAGGGCGCGCTGGCTGGCGGGCAGGAAGTAGAGCGCGCAGGCATAGGTCAGCGCCATCACCAGCACCGCCGCGACCAGCAGGGGCGCCGCCAACTGGCGCAGCGAATAACCGGCCGAGGCCATCACCACCAATTCGCTGTCGCCCGACAGGCGGTTCAGGGTGAACATCGCCCCGAAAAAAAAGGCGATGGGCATGATGATCAGCAGCAGCGAGGGCAGCAGCAGCAGGGTGAGATAGAAAAAGGTGGGGGCCGACTGGCCGCGATTGATCACCAGGTCCAGCAGCGGCAGGCAGGTGATGAGCCAGATGACGCTTGTCATCATGAAGGTCAGCAACGCCACAGGCCCGAGCAGTTGGCCCAGGATGTACCAGGACAGGCGCGGCATCAGGCGAAGCTTCACGGAAAAACGACTCACTGGGGGTTGGGGAGAGGGGGCCCGTCCCGGCCTTTCGCCCGTCTCTCGATTCGCTTTAAACTAGCATTGGTTCCCGGCGTTTCGCCAACCGTCCCCCGCCGTTTCGGCCCGCATATCCGGAGTTTTACATGCAGATTTCCTTTGTCGCGCCCGCCAAGGTCACAAGCGGGGCCTGGGTGGTGGGCGCATTGGCCGGTTCGGCGCTTTTGCCCGCCGCTGTCGCCGCGGACAAGGCCAGCGGCGGAGCCCTGACCCGGGCGCTCAAATCCTCACGCTTCACGGGGAAAAACGGCCAGATGCTGGAACTCGCCGCGCCCGCCGGGGTGGCGGCGTCGCGCATCCTGCTTGTCGGGTTGGGCAAGGTCGGGGAACTGGACGAAAAGGGCCTTGAAACCCTCGGCGCGCAGATCGCGGGCCGGTTGCTGACCAGCGGCGACACCATGGGCAGCATCGAGATCGACGCCTGGAAGGGCGGCCAGGTGAAGCGGGCCGAAATTGCCGCGCATCTGGCGTTCGGCGCGCGGCTGAAAAGCTATCGCTTCGACCTGTACCGCACGAAGAAAGAAGATGATGACAGCAAATTCACCTCGCTGCGCATCCTGACCGCCGACATGGCCGCGGCGAAGAAGGCTTATGCCGGGCTGGATGCTGTGGCGGACGGAATCTTTCTGGCGCGCGATCTGGTGAATGAGCCGCCGAATATTCTGCACCCCGCCGAATTCGCGCGCCGCGCCAGGACCAGGCTGAGCAAGCTGGGCGTGAAGGTCGAGATTCTCGGTGAGGCGGCGATGAAGAAGCTGGGTTTCGGCGCGCTTCTGGGCGTGGGCCAGGGCAGCGCGCGCGAAAGCCAGCTTGTCGTCATGCAGTGGAACGGATCGAAGAAAAGCGGCAAGCCCATCGCCTTTGTCGGCAAGGGCGTGTGTTTCGATTCCGGCGGCCTGTCGCTCAAGCCCGGCTCGGGCATGATGGGCATGAAGGGCGACATGGCGGGCGCGGCGGCGGTGACCGGCACCATGATGGCGCTGGCGACCCGCAAGGCGAAGGTCAATGCCGTCGGCATCATCGGCCTGGTGGAGAACATGCCGGGCGGCGATGCGATCCGGCCCGATGATGTGCTGAAATCCCTGTCTGGCCAGACCATCGAGGTGCTGAACACCGATGCGGAAGGGCGCCTGGTTCTGGCCGATGCGCTGACCTATACCCAGCGCCGCTTCGCGCCGAAATTCATTGTCGATCTTGCCACCCTGACCGGCGCCATCGTGCAGACGCTGGGCTTCGAACATGCGGGCGTGTTCTCCAACAATGACCAGCTCGTGCAGCGGCTGCAATCGGCGGGACGCTATACGGGCGAGCGGGTGTGGCAGCTTCCGCTCGATCCCTTCTATGACAAGATGATCCGCTCCAAGATCGCGGACATGAAGAATATCGGCGGCGGCAATTCCGGCGCGATCACGGCGGCGCAGTTCCTGAAACGCTTCATCGAGAAGGACACGCCCTGGGCGCATCTGGATATCGCCGGTGTCGCCTGGCAGGACGGCGAGCAGAAACCGACCATTCCGTCCTGGGGCACGGGCTGGGGCGTGCGGATGCTGAACCGGCTGGTGATCGAGCATTACGAGGGATAAGAGATGCGGCGACTAAATCTGGCAGGCGTGTTTGTCGTTTTTTGCGTCACGGCGACTGCCGCCGCTCCGGTGCTCAACCCGGCTCTGTCAGTTGTGATGCCCGCAAAACACGCGCGGGATCTTCTACGCCAATGTAGCCGGGAGGTGCCCCATTCGGTTGAGGCCACATGGACGCCCGATGTGTCACAGATTGTCCGGCTTGAGAAAGCTTTTCCTGATGCCTTCAAAAAAGCCGTCATGAGTCAGCGTGCCGAATATCGGAAAAATCTTGTCGATCAGATGGATAAATATGCCCGACAGTATGGGGGTATCGTGACCGGAGGCCGCAAGGTAATTTATGTGAACGGGTTTCTCGCGCACATGATCGACTTTGATGGCACGGATTTAGCAAACCAGAAGTGGCGGCGGCAAGCGAACATTGTTTGCGATGGCGGCCCATCTTTTTTCGGCGCTGCATTCGATCCGGAAACAAACAATTTCACCCATTTCGCCTTTAACGGCGTCGCCTGATGACCGAGACTCTCTTCTACCATCTCGAACGCCGCGTGCTGGAGGACGTGCTACCCGGCCTGGTGGAGAAATCGCTGCAGCGGGGTTGGCGCGCCATCATCCGCACCGATTCCGCCGAACGGTCCGACTCGCTGGACACGTTGCTGTGGACCTATGATGACCAGAGCTTCCTGCCCCATGCCCAGCAGGGCGATGGCGATCCGGCCCGTCAGCCGGTGCTGATCACGGTGGAGGACGGCAATCCCAATGCGGCGCAGATTCTGTTCTGCGTCGGCGGGGCGCAGCCGGCCGACTGGGCTGACGCAAAATTGGCGGAATTGGCCCGCATCGTATTGCTGTTCGACGGCCGCGACCCGGCCATGCTGGACACGGCGCGCGCCGCATGGAAAGAGGCCAAAGGCGCGGGGCATGACGTGACCTACTGGAAGGAATCTCCTTCCGGCAAATTCGAAAAACAGAACTGATCCGGATTTCCCTTGGGCATTTTCAATCCGATTTCGATAGGCATCCTGCTGGTCAATCTGGCGCTGGCCTATCATTCCATCCGCACCGGCCGCTCTCCGGCCTGGCTGCTGGCGCTGGCTGTCGCGTCTTTTGTGGGTTTCCTCTACACCATCGCGATCTGGATCATTTATGTGGCGGTGGCGGTCGTACCCGACCTGCTCAAGAGCCATGGCGCGCGGCGCTTCGCCGACAACATGGTGCAGGTCGCCGATCCGGGCCGCGTCTATCGCGAAAAGAAGCGGCAGGTGGAACTTGTCGGTTCGGTGGACGCCAAGCGCGCCCTGGCGGAGGAGAGCCTGAAGCGTGGCCTGTTCGCGGACGCCATCGAACTTTACGAAGGCGCGATGCAGGGCCCCATCGGCCAGGACGATCCCGCCCTGATCAAGGGACTGGCGCGGGCGCGCATGTTGTCGGGCGATGGCGCGGCGGCCGAGGCGCTGTATCTCAAGCTGCGCGCGCTGGACCCGGCCGCTTTCGACGCGGACGCCGAACTGGATTACGCCCGCGCGCTGGTGTTGCAGAACAAGCATTACGAAGCGGTGCGCCAGTATGAATCGGTGGTGAGCCGCTATCCGGGCGAGGAGGCGCGCGCGCGTTTCGGCCTGTTGCTGCAAAGCATGGGCCAGCACGACCGCGCCCAGGCGCTATTCACCGAGATCCTGGCGTCGGTGAAGGGCGCGCCCGGCTATTACCGGCGGCGGCAGAAGGAATGGACGGCGATCGCCAGGCAGAATTTGCGCTGATCTCCCCCACCGTCATCGCCCGCTTCATGCGGGCGACCCATACGGTGCTTCCCCGATTGTGACTCCAAGAGGGTTATGGGTGGCCCGGACATAAAGCTTGTCCTCCGGCCGCGCTTCGCGCGGTCCGGGGGGCCGGGCCATGACGAAAAAGGGGTGTTACGACGAATCTTTCCCGCCGCATTTGCGTGCAATCAGCTTCGCCAGCGCCGCAGTCTGTTTGTGCCATTGGCGCACCGGCACGGCGGGGTAGCCCGCGACCACGTCGCCCGGCGCGACATCGCGCATCACGCCGCTCTTGCCCGCTATCTTCGCGCCCGAGCCGATGGTGAGATGGTCGCTGATCGACACGCCGCCGCCCACCATCACGCCGTCGCCGATGGTGGTCGATCCCGCGACGCCGGCCTGTCCCGCCAGCACACAATAGCGGCCGATCCGCACATTGTGGCCGATCTGGACCAGGTTATCGATGGCCGTGCCCATGCCGATCACCGTGTCTTCCAGGCTGCCCCGGTCGATGGCGCAATTGTTGCCGATCTCCACCTTGTCCTCGATCACCACGCGGCCAAGCTGTGAAACCTTCACCGGACCTTTCGGTCCCGGCACGAAGCCAAAGCCTTCGCCGCCGATGCTGGCATTGGCCGCGATGGTCACATGATGGCCGATCAGCGTATGGCTGATGCTGGTGTTCGGACCGATGCTGCAATCCGCGCCGATCACCACGCCGTCACCGATCACGGCATTGGCGCCGATGCGGCTGCGCGCGCCGATGGCGACGCCATCACCAATCACCGCGCCCGCCGCGATCTCCACATCCTCGCCCAGCTTCACGCAGGGCGGCACGACGGCAGAGGGGTGAATTTTTCCGCTGGATGTCTTGCGCGGATAGAACATCTGGCCGATGCGCGCGAAGGCGGTCTTGGGATCGTCCACCACCAGAATGGCGCTGCCATTGTGCGGCAGGCGCGCCAGCTTTTCGGACGTCACCACCACACTGGCATGGCTCGTTGCGAAGGCGTCGGCAAAGCCGGTATCGCAGAACACTGCGATGTCGCCATCGCGCGCCGTTTTCAGGCAGGCCACGTCTTCGACAATAATGTTCATATCGTCGGGAGAGGCGAGACGCCCTCCGACCAGTTCAGCAATCTGCCCCAGGGCGAACGGACCGTCCGCCTTGAAAAATCGTTTATCTGACATCCGGCGCCCCCACCTGAACGGGACGGAAGCTATCACATTGTTATTGGTATCGGGAGGTTACGCGCCTTCCGGCCCCTTGGCGAGGTTAACTTTAGCCGGACGATACATGGCAATGCTGCGTTGCAACTCAGGGTGAATCGAAGGCGGCCTGTGCGGCGTCATAATCTTCCTGCGCGGTCAGCCACAAACTTTCCGCAGCCGCCAGCTTGCGCGCCGCCTCGGCGCGCTTCTTGGATACGGCGCTACCCTTCGCGGGATCTTTTGTGAACAGCAGCGGATCGGCCAGCGGGCGGTCGAGCTTCGCCATTTCGCCGGCCAGCGCGGCGACCTGCGATTCGGCGGCATCCACCTTGTCCTTCAACGGTTTCAGGGTCTGGCGCCGTTCCGCGCTGCTGCGGCGGGTTACATCCTTACTTTGTTTGGGTTCCGCTTCCGCGCGCCGCGTCGGACGGTTGTCGCCGGTGAGCAGGAACTTGCGGTAGTCGTCCAGATCGCCCTCGAAGGGCTCGACCTTGCCGTCCGACACCAGCAGCAGCCGCTCGGCGGTCGCTTCGATCAGGCGGCGCTCATGGCTGACCAGCACAACCGCACCATCGAAATCATTCAGCGCGGTGAGAAGCTCGTTGCGCGCGTCGATGTCCAGATGGTTGGTCGGTTCGTCCAGAATGAGCAGGTTGGGTTTGTCCAGCGTCGCCAGCGCAAGCATCAGCCGCGCCCGCTCGCCGCCCGATAATTTCCCGACCTTGGTCAGTTGCTTGTCGGCGGAAAATCCGAAGCCGCCCAACTGGGTACGCACCTGTTCGACCGTGAGTTTCGGCCGCAGGCGTTGCAGCGTTTCAATCGGCGTGATGTTGGTGTCCAGTTCCTCGGCCTGGTGCTGCGCGAAATAGCCGACCACCAGCTTGCGGGCGCGCACGAACTCGCCGCCCATGACCTCCAGCTTGCCCGCCAATAACTTGGCCAGCGTGGATTTGCCGTTGCCGTTCTTGCCCAGGAGCGCGATGCGGTCTTCCGGATCGAAGCGGAAGGACAGGCGCGTCAGGATGGGATGGCCGGGTTCATAGCCCACGCTGGCGCGGTCCATGGTGATGAGCGGCGGGCTGGCGGGCGTGGCGGTCGGGATGCGGATGGGTGCGACATGCTCGTCGACCGGCACTTCGGCCACCGCCATCTTGGCCAGCATCTTCATGCGGCTTTGGGCCTGGCGCGCTTTGGTCGCCTTGGCCTTGAAGCGGTCCACGAAGGCCTGCATATGCGCGCGGGCGGCTTCCTGTTTCTTGGCGAAGGCCGCGTCCGAGGCGCGCTGCGCCGCGCGCGTCTCCATGAACGTGTCGTAGCCGCCGGTGTAGAGTTTCAGCTTGCCCTGTTCGAGATGCAGGATGAATTCCGCCGCCGTGTTCAGCAGGTCGCGGTCATGGCTGACGATCAGGATCGTGCCCTTGTAGCGCTGGAGAAAATTCTCCAGCCACAGCACGCCTTCCAGGTCGAGATAGTTGGTCGGTTCGTCCAGCAGCAGCAGGTCGGGCGCGCTGAACAGGATCGCCGCCAGCGCGACGCGCATGCGCCAGCCGCCGGAAAACTCCTTGCACGGACGAAGCTGGTCCTCGGCGGAGAAGCCCAGTCCTGCGAGAATTTCCGCCGCGCGGGCCGGGGCGGTATAGGCATCGATGGCTTCCAGCCGGTGATAGATGTCGCCCAGCTTGTGGGCGTCGGTTTCGTGCTCGGCCTCGGCGAGCAGCTTCATGCGCTCGGGATCGGCGGCCAGCACGGTGTCCAGCAGCGACACATCGGTTCCCGGCGCTTCCTGCGCCACCGCGCCGACGCGCCAGGAAGCGGGCCATGACACGTTTCCGTCATCGGGATGCAGAGTGCCCTGGATAACCTTGAACAGGGTGGTTTTCCCGGCGCCGTTGCGCCCCACCATGCCGATGCGCCGCCCGGCGGGCAGATTGGCGGTCGCCCCGCGCAGGATTTCCCGCCCGGCGATCCGGACCACGATGTTGTCGATTGCGAGCATTTCCCGGCCTTATAACGGTCCTTGCCCTTTCCTCAAGCCCATTGCATAAACCGCCCGCTTTTCAACTACCGGAGTTACCATGGCCGTCGAGCGCACCCTTTCGATCATCAAGCCGGACGCGACGCGCCGGAACCTGACCGGCAAGATCATCGCCAAGTTCGAGGATGCGGGCCTGCGCGTGATCGCTTCCCGCCGCATCAAGCTGTCCCAGGCCGATGCCGAGGCCTTTTATGGCGTGCATCGCGAACGCCCCTTCTTCAAGAGCCTGGTCGAATTCATGACCTCCGGCCCCGTGGTCGTGCAGGTGCTGGAAGGCGAGGGCGCCATCGCCAAGAACCGCGAAGTGATGGGCGCGACCAATCCCGCCAACGCCGCGCCGGGCACCATCCGCAAGGAATTCGCCGAGAGCATCGAAGCCAATTCCGTGCACGGCTCCGACGCGCCGGAAACCGCGGCGAACGAGATCAAGTTCTTCTTCCGCGATCTCGACATAGTCGGGTAATCACCCAACCCAAAACCGTCTAATCCCTATCCGTCATCGCCCGCGCTGCGGGCGACCCCTAACCCTTTCTGCGTCTTGCGAAGTGGTGACAACGGTGAGACCGTATGGATCGCCCGCAGCGCGGGCGATGACGAAGGGGGGTGGATGGAAGGAAAAACCGTCATCATCACCGGCGCCACCTCCGGCATCGGCGAAGTCGCCGCCATCCGGCTGGCGGAGCGGGGTGCGCGCATCGTGTTCACCGCGCGCGACACGGCGCGGGCCGATGCCACCATGCAGAAACTGCGCGCCGCCAATCCGTCTGCCGGTCATGCGATGCATATCGGCGACCTGTCGCGCCTGTCGGAAATGAAACGCATCGGCGCGCTTCTGGCCGCCGAGCCTAAGATTGATGTGCTGGTCAACAATCCGCGCGCGCTGGTCAATCGTCGCACCGACGCCGAACACGGGCATGAGAAAACCCACACCCTCCCTCACACAGCCTATCTCGCCGTAG
>JAFIHO010000002.1 GCA_017849395.1 Hyphomicrobiales bacterium | reverse complement strand
CGCAACACCATTCCGATCCTGTCCAATGTGCTGATCGACGCGGCCAAGGGCGCGCTGAAACTGACCGCAACCGACCTGGACATCGAGATCGTGGAATCCATTCCCGCCGATGTGCTGCGCAACGGTTCGGCCACGGCGCCCGCGCACATGCTTTACGACATCGTGCGCAAGCTGCCGGACGGCGCGCAGGTGCAGGCCGAGCTTTTGTCCAGCGAAGGCGGACGGCTGGCGGTGTCGGCGGGGACGTCGCGTTTCGAACTGGCCTGTCTGCCGCGCGAGGACTTTCCCCAGATGACGGCAGGCGCCCTGCCCCACCGCTTCCGGCTGGCGGCGGACGACCTCAAGCGGATCATCGACAAGACGCGCTTTGCCATCTCCACCGAGGAGACGCGCTATTACCTGAACGGCATCTATCTGCACGCCGCCAAGGACGCCAAGCCCGCCGTGATGCGCGCCGTGGCCACCGATGGCCACCGGCTGGCGCGCTATGAACTGGAACTGCCCGATGGCGCGGCGGACATGCCGGGCGTGATCGTGCCGCGCAAGACCGTGGGCGAACTGCGCAAGCTGCTGGACGATGCGGATGGCGCCATCGACATTTCCCTGTCCGACACCAAGATCCAGTTCGGCTTCAATGGCGTGGAACTGACTTCCAAGCTGATCGACGGCAATTTCCCGCCCTATGAGCGGGTGATCCCGTCCGGCAACGACAAGTCGCTGGCGCTGGAAGCCAAGGAATTCGCCCAGTCGGTTGACCGCGTTTCCACCATCAGCGCCGATAAGACGCGCGCGGTGAAGCTGAACCTCAGCAAGGACAAGGTGACCCTGTCGGTGGTCAATCCGGAATCCGGCACGGCCACGGAGGAAGTGGGCGCGACCTATAGCGCGGGCGGCCTGGAGATCGGGTTCAATGCCCGCTACCTGCTGGACATCACCAGTCAGATCGAGGGCAAGGAAGTGCGCTTCCTGCTGTCGGACGCGGGTTCGCCCGCCATCATCGAGGACGCGGAGGACACGCGCACATTGTACGTCCTCATGCCGCTTCGGGTCTGAGGCTTGAACGGCTTTCCCGACATCGCGGTCCGATCCGGTCGTGAGGCCGCACCCAGCCTTGCGGTGACGCGACTGCGGCTGACCAATTTCCGCTCCTATGCCGGAGCGGAACTGGCGGTGGGTGGCGCGCCCGTGGTGCTGGCGGGGCCGAACGGCGCGGGCAAGACCAATCTTCTGGACGCGATATCTCTGCTGTCGCCGGGGCGCGGGCTGCGCGGCGCAAAGCTGGGCGAACATGTGCGCAAGGGGCCTGCCGCGCCAAGCGAAGCGCTATGGGCGGTGGCGGCGACTGTGGCGCGCGGGGGTACCGAACATGAGATCGGCACCGGCCTGACAACAGGACCGGGTGGCGGCGAGCGGCGACAAGTCCGGCTGAACGGGGCAGATGCGAAATCGTCTGCGGACCTGGGCGATATCGTGCAGATGATCTGGCTGACGCCCGCAATGGACCGGCTGTTCATCGAAAGCGCAGGCGGGCGGCGTCGTTTTCTGGACCGGCTGGTGCTGGGTTTCGACGCGGCCCATGCGCGGGCTTCCACGCGCTATGAGACCGCGATGCGCGAGCGGGCGCGGCTGCTGAAATATGGCCCTCGCGATCCAGCATGGCTGGATGGGCTTGAGAATGAAATGGCGGAAGCAGGCTTTGCCATCGCCACGGCACGCGCCGCCACGGTGGAACGGTTGAGCCGGGCGCTGGCGGAACGCGGCGCGGGCGCATTCCCTGCCGCATCGCTAGCGCTGTCGGATGATATTCACCTGATGGACGAGGCGGCGCTGCGTGAGGCATTCGCCGGGGCGCGGTTGCGCGATGCCGAGAGCGGGCGCACCACCTTCGGGCCGCATCTGACCGATCTTTTGGTGCGCCATACCGGCAAGCGCGCCGATGCGCGCGACTGCTCCACGGGCGAGCAGAAGGCGCTGCTGATCTCCATCATGCTGGCCGATGCGCGCGAACTGTCACGCGCGCGGGAGGGCCTTGCGCCGCTGCTGCTGCTGGACGAGATCGCGGCTCATCTGGACGCAACACGGCGCGCGGCGCTGTTCGAGGAAATCCATGCCCTGTCCGCCCAGGCCTGGATGACGGGCACCGATCTTTCCCTGTTCGATGCCTGGGGGTCACGGGCGCAAATCTTCCTGGTCGAAAGTGGCCGCTTCCAGCGGCAGGTGTAATCATGTCTGAACCGCATCGCGTAACCAATGAATATGGCGCCGACAGCATCAAGGTCCTGAAGGGCCTGGACGCCGTGCGCAAGCGCCCCGGCATGTATATCGGCGACACCGATGACGGTTCGGGCCTGCACCATATGGTGTATGAGGTCGTGGACAATGCCGTGGACGAGGCGCTGGCGGGCCATGCCGACCGCATCGATGTGGTGCTGAATCCGGACGGCTCCTGTACGGTGCGCGACACTGGCCGCGGCACCCCCACCGACATCCACAAGGATGAAGGCATATCCGCCGCCGAGGTCATCATGACCCAGCTCCATGCCGGCGGTAAGTT
>JAFIHO010000277.1 GCA_017849395.1 Hyphomicrobiales bacterium | reverse complement strand
GTGCGGCGGCCATCCGAAGCCGTGCTGGATCGCAAGCTGGCGGGGATTCATGCCCTCGGCGCGGAATTGTCTCTGTCCGATACGCGGGCCGCCACCAGCGACGCGCTGAAATCCCTGATGACGGAGAATGTCTCCGAACATCAGCGCGACGAACCCTATCGTCGCGCGCTGGTGTCGCTTTACTCCCGCATGGCGGCCACGCGCCGCGCGCTGTTGGGCCAGGGCCCGGTGCGCCCGCCGCGCCATGCCGCCGAACCCTACGCCGCGCCGCAGGACTTCGCCGCCGACCTGGACGTGATCGACGCCTCGCTGCGTGGCCATGGCGATGCCGACCTGGCGGACGGACGGCTGCTCAACCTGCGCGAGGCGGTGGCGGCCTTCGGCTTCCACATGGCGCAGATGGATGTGCGTCAGAATTCCGATGTGCATGAACGCGCCGTGGCCGAATTGCTGGCGGCGGCGGGCGCGGCCCCTGGCTATGGCGCGCTTGCCGAGGATGCGCGCGTGTCGCTTCTGTCCGGCGAACTCTCGCACGCCCGTCCGCTGCGCTCGCCTTACGCCGACTATTCTGCGGAAACCGCGCGTGAACTCGCCATCGCCGACAAGGTCGCGGCGCTGAAACGCAATTTCGGCGACGGCGCGGTGGCGCAATATGTGATCTCCAAGGCCGCCAGCGTCTCCGACATGCTGGAAGTCGCGCTGCTGATGAAGGACGCGGGCCTGTTCCGCCCCGGCGCGACGCCCCAGGCGTCCTTGCGCATCGTGCCGCTGTTCGAAACCATCGACGATCTGCGCGCCAGCGCGGGCATCATGGCCGCCTGGTTCGACAATCCGATGGTGCAATCGCTGATCGCCGCCCAGGGCAATCTGCAGGAAGTGATGATCGGCTATTCCGACAGCAACAAGGATGGCGGCTATGTCACCTCCAACTGGGAGATCTATTCCGGCATCAGCCGTCTCGTGGCGCTGGGAAAAAAGCGCGGCATCCGCATGCGCTTTTTCCATGGCCGTGGCGGCGCGGTGGGCCGCGGCGGCGGCTCCAGCTTCGATGCCATCCGCGCCCTGCCGCCCGGCGCATCGGCCAGCGGCATCCGCATCACCGAACAGGGCGAAGTGGTGGCCAGCAAATATGGCGACCCCGAAATCGGCCGCGCCAGTCTGGAAACCATCATCGCCGCCGCGCTGCTGGCCGAACTGGGCCAGGAGCCCGAACCCGTGCCGCATGAAGACAGCGCGCTGCTGGCCGAATTGAGCGAAGCCGCCTATGGCGCCTATCGCGATCTCGTCTATGGCACCAAGGGTTTCGAAGTCTATTTTCGCCAGGCCACGCCGCTGCTGGAAATCGCAGACCTGAAGATCGGCAGCCGCCCCGCCGCGCGCACCACCTCCGGCCGGATCGAGGATTTGCGCGCCATCCCCTGGGTGTTCTCCTGGTCGCAGGCGCGGGTGATGCTGCCGGGCTGGTTCGGCTTCGGCACGGCGGCGAATAAGGTGGGCGTGGACAAGCTGCGCGCGCTTTACCGCCGCTCCGCCTTCCTGCGCACCATGACCGCCAACATGGAAATGGTGCTGGCGAAATCCAGCCTCTCCATCGCGCGCCGCTATGCCGGGCTGGTGGAAGACCGCGCCCTGGCCGACAGCGTGTTCGCGCGCATCGAACAGGAATGGCAGGCGACCCATGATGCGGTGCTGGCCATCGGCGGCCAGTCGCGCCTGCTGGAACGCGACGCGCGCCTGTCAGCCTCGATCGAAAGCCGCCTGCCTTATGTCGATGCGCTCAATCATGTGCAGGTGGCGCTGATGACCCGCCGCCGCGCCGGCGACGCCAGCCCCGACATCCATCAGGGCATCCACATGGCGATCAACGGCATCTCGGCGGGATTGCGGAATACGGGGTAATTGCGCCGCTGTGTGCCAAATATCCGTGTCATCCCCGGCGAACATCGCGGCGATAGCCGTGATGTGAGGGAAGGGGACCCAGGTGGATGGATCAAACCCGGTCTTCCCACCTGGGTTCCCTTCCCCTCGTGCCACTTACGCGGTACTCGGCCGGGAATGACAAGGGTGCGCTACAGCCCGCCCATCCTGCACACCAGCTTCCACTCACTCTCCGTCACCGGCTGCACCGACAGACGGAAGCTGGTCACCAGGCTCATATCCTTCAGCTTCGGCTCCGCCTTCACCGCCGCCAGCGTCACCGGCTTGGGGAAATCCTTCACCGCCTTTACATCCACCAGCCCGAAAATGCCCTTCTCGTCGGTCGGATCGGGCCGGTATTCGCCGATCACCTCGACGATGCCCACCACCGCTTTCTCCGCGCCTGAATGATAGAAGAAGCCCAGATCGCCCTTCTTCATCTTGGTCATGTTGAGCTTGGCGGTGTGGTTGCGCACCCCGCTCCAGGGCTCGCCCTTGGCGCCCTTCTTCTTCTGCATGTCCCAGGACCAGGTTTCCGGTTCGCTCTTGAACAGCCAGTAAGCCATGTCCTACTCCGTCGTCAGCTTGCGGCTCATCAGCCGCGTCACCGCTTCACCAACCGTCAGCGCGCCGCCCAGCAGATCGGCCATCGCTTCGGCGATGGGCATTTCGACGCCGCCCGTGCGCCCGCGCGCCACAAGCGCGGGCGCGGTGTCCACGCCTTCCGCCAGCGGCTTGCCCGGCGCCCGCAATTCCGCCACCGCGCGCCCGCGCCCCAGTTCGCGTCCGAACGCGAAATTGCGCGACGATACGCTGGCCGCCGATAAAACCAGATCGCCCAACCCCGACAGGCCCATCAGCGTCTCGCGCCGCGCGCCCAGGCTTTCGCCCAGCCGCGCCAGCTCCGCGAAACTGCGCGCCAGCAGCGCGGCGCGCGCATTCTCGCCCAGGCCCAATCCTTCGACCACGCCACAGGCGATGGCATAGACATTCTTCGCCGCGCCGCCCAACGCCACGCCGACCAGATCGTCGCTGGCATAGGGGCGGAACACCGGCGTGCTCAGACTCGCCTGCAGCCGCGCCGCCAATCCATTCTCCGCGGCGATGGTGACGGCGGTGGGAAGGCCCATCGCCACCTCGCGCGCAAAACTCGGTCCCGACAGGATGGCGCGCGGCGCATCCGGTGCGGCTTCCGCCAGCACTTCGCCCAGCAACTCGCCGCTCTGTTTTTCGATTCCCTTGGCGCACAGCACCAGCGGAATACCCGCGCGCGGCAACGCGCTCACGAAGCCGCGCACCGTCTGCGCCGGCACCACAAGCAGGATGGCATCGGCCTTCACCGCCTGCGCCAGATCGGCGGTCGCGGTCATGGCGGGCAGCGTCACGCCGGGCAGATAGCGTGCATTTTCCTTTGCCCCTGCGATGGCTGCCATCGCATCGGCATCGCGGCCCCACAAAGTCACCTGCCGTCCCGCATGGGCGGCCACCGCCGCAAGCGCGGTGCCCCATGCTCCGGCGCCCAGCACCGCGATGCGCGAAAATGGCTCTGTCGTCATGGAAGGAGAGGAACCGAAGATTGAATGATTTGTTGATTATTCAGCACGCAGGACTATCCTGCCGCAATCCCGGCAAAAGAAAAGAGTTGATGGCCGAAAAAGACAATGACGCACTGAAGGCCGACGCCACCCGCGCCCAGATCGTCGCCGCCGCCGAAAAGCGTTTCCGTCATTTCGGCTATGCCAAGACCACCATGGCCGAAGTCGCCGCCGATTGCGCCATGTCTCCCGGCAATCTCTACCGTTTCTTTCCCGGCAAGCTCGACATCGCCGAAGCTATCGCGCGCGCCGATTTCGAAACGGTGCTTGTGGGCCAGCGCGGCATTGCGCGCCAGCCGGGCAAGAGCGCGCGCGAGAAGCTGTCCGATTACCTGTTTGATGAATTGCGCCGCACCTATAACCGGCTGGAGAATGATCCGCGCGTATTCGAACTGGCGCGGGTGATCGCCGCCGAACGGCCCCAGTTCGGCAACTGGATGCTGGAACAGCAGCGCGACATCCTGGTCGAGATTCTGGAAGATGGCGAAGCGCGCGGCGAATTCGCCGTCGATGACAAAAACTTCACCGCCGAGATGATCCAGTCCGCCACCATGAAATTCCATTACCCGCAACTCTTCTCCAAGCTGTCCCTGCCCAGGCTGGAGCGGGAACTGCAGGGTGTTCAGGACATTCTGGTCAACGGGATATCCGCAAAGACAAAAGTGCCTGCCTGATTTTCTCCTCTTTTTCCTGCGAGTTTTCCTCCATGCGCCGCGTCCTTCTCCTGCTCGCCGCCCTTGTCATCGCGCTACCCGCCGCCGCCGCGCCGATGCAAAAGCGCGTCTTCACCGAACAGCAGCGCGCCGTGCTGGACAAGGTCAGCGCCTATCTCAACACCATCCGCACCCTGCGC
>JAFIHO010000276.1 GCA_017849395.1 Hyphomicrobiales bacterium | reverse complement strand
GCGGATGCGTGCATCAATCAACTTGGAAGGAGACTTGCCGTCTTTGGCACCGCCTTTTTCCATGCTGTTACCCCCAGCTTCGTCTGACCTTGGCCAGGCTCAATATAACCTGCCAGTCACGGAACGGCAGCATGTATGTCATCGTCACGGCTGGCTGTCTGGATGGCCCTGTATGAAGGCGTGCAATGCGCTGTTGTTATAGATGTCAGTACCTATCTGCCCGCTCAGAAACGCCGCAGCGGCAAAAGCTAGTCCTGCTAAATATTTTCGATCTGTCGCCTTCGCCTTCACAGCGCGAAAGAAAGAGTTGAGTTGAAGGCTAGATTCGGTGCCGCTGACCAACTCAATCCGCAAATCCAGCGTGGGGTCGAGAAAGAACGCCAATTCTTTGACGGCGGCAGAAAACTCAAGCGATGCGCGGGCGACGGTTTCAAGGTCCGCTTTCTCGCCATCCGCGAGTTGCAGATAAATCCCGAAGCTCTCTGTCTCGTCCATCCCGGCCCCCGCCATGATTGTGCGATTGGACCAGATTCTATCGGAAGTAGGGAGTTCCCTGTTCAGCCACCACAGCAACCAGCGCGGGAAATGGGAATTAGTTCAGGGCGAGGTTAAGTCATTGACTAAGCTTCGCTATTATCGGTGTCAAGTAAGGCATAATCGCCCCGCTCAATTTTGTACTTGATTTGTTCTCCTGAGTGTATAATCCTGCCCTCATGACAACAA
Organism: Hyphomicrobiales bacterium; assembly: GCA_017849395.1. GTDB lineage: Bacteria > Pseudomonadota > Alphaproteobacteria > Micropepsales > Micropepsaceae > Rhizomicrobium. Next base: position 5,457 of record JAFIHO010000276.1, on the reverse strand, counting down.
TCCTGAAATCCCTCGATGCGGCTTTGGCCGCGTCCTGCTCCCGCACCTCCTGCCCGCGCCCTGTGGATAAGGAGGGTGGCTGGAGCGAAATCATGCCAAACAGAAATCAATCCTTTGCGCCGGGCCATCGTATCCCTCCTCGCTCTAGGGGTTCGCGGCCATGACCACGGTGCTCGATCTCACCATTTCGCGGGATAATCTGCGCGGCCGGGGTGCCCTGTCCAACGCCTCCGGGCGCTATGAAAAGACGAGCCGCGTTCTGGTGGACGATGGATGGGATGACGGCTGGCGGGATGACGACCTCGCGCCACCGCCGTTGCGCACCGAGGTGATCCGCGACGCCACGCGCAGCATCATCGCGCGCAACAAATCGCCCGATATTTCCTTCGACCAGTCGATCAACCCCTATCGCGGCTGCGAGCATGGCTGCATCTATTGTTTCGCGCGGCCCACGCACGCCTATCTCGGCCTGTCGCCGGGCGTGGATTTCGAAACCCGCCTGTTCGCCAAGCCCAATGCCGCCGAACTTCTGGCTAAGGAGCTTTCCGCGCCCGGCTATGTGCCCAAAACCATCGCCATGGGCACCAACACCGATCCCTATCAGCCCCTGGAAAAGAAGATGCGGATCACCCGCTCCATTCTGGAAGTGCTGCGCGAGTTCAAGCATCCGGTCGGCATCGTCACCAAATCGCCGCTGATCCTGCGCGACATCGACATCCTGTCCGACATGGCGCGGGAAGGCCTGGCCAAGGTCGCGATCTCCGTCACCACATTGGATCGCAAACTGGCGCGCCAGATGGAGCCGCGCGCCGGTACTCCCACGCGACGTCTGCAAGCCATCGCCGCGCTGTCCGAAGCGCGCATTCCCACCGGCGTGATGTTCGCGCCCGCCATCCCGGCCCTGAATGACGAGGAGATGGAAGCCGTTCTGCGCGCCGCCGCCGACGCGGGCGCGCGTACCGCAGGCTATGTGCTGCTGCGCCTGCCGCTGGAGATCAAGGACCTGTTCCGCGAATGGCTGGAAGCCAATGTGCCGGGCCGCGCCAAGCATGTGATGACCCTGGTGCGCCAGATGCGGGGCGGCAAGGATTACGACGCGCAATGGAATACTCGCATGAAGGGCACCGGCCCTTACGCCGAATTCATGGCGCGCCGCTTCCACATGGCGGTAAGGCGGCTGGGCCTGAACCAGCCCTCAGTGCCCCTGGCCGTCCACAAGTTCCGCCGGCCGCCCAGACTAGGAGACCAGCTTTCTCTCCTCTAACAATGGGGCATGCCGCATTACATCTACGAGTCGCGCGTCCTGAAGACCATCACAGGTCCGGTGTGCGGCGTGGACGAGGCGGGGCGCGGCCCCCTGGCCGGTCCCGTGGTGGCGGCGGCAGTGATCCTGGACCGCAAGCGCATTCCCAAAGGCCTCAACGACTCCAAGCAGTTGAGCGAGGAAGAACGCGAACTTCTCTTCCCCCAGATCATGGGAAGCGCCATCGCGGTGGGTGTGGGCGAAGCCACGGTGGGCGAGATCGACATGGTGAATATCCGCCAGGCCACCCATTTCGCGATGGCCCGCGCCGTTCGCGCGCTGGCGGTAGCGGCGGAATTTGCGCTGGTGGATGGCAACGACGCCCCCGCCCTTCCCTGCCGCTGCGACACGCTGGTGGATGGCGATGCGAGGTCTGTCTCCATCGCGGCTGCCTCGATCATCGCCAAGGTCACTCGCGACCGCATGATGGCGGCGCTGCATGACGAACACCCCGGCTATGGCTGGCTCAGCAACAAGGGCTATGGCACCCCAGAGCATCTCACCGCCTTGCGCAGCCTGGGGGCCAGCCCCCATCACCGCCGCAGCTTCGCCCCGGTCCGCAACGTGATCCACAACATCTTGTATGTGGAGGAATCCCCGGACTCAACGTACAACACATTGATTCACCGAGACTCTTGACCTGTGAGTCCTCGCGAATCAGGGTGATTCCCGCTGTTGATGATTCGGGCGGGACACATGCTGAAACTGGACCAGGTAATTGAAGGCGACTGCATCGAGCGGATGCGGGCCTTGCCGGAGGGTTGCGCCGATCTGGTGTTCGCCGATCCGCCCTACAACATGCAGTTGCGCGGTGAACTGCGCCGCCCCGACCAGTCCAAGGTCGATGCCGTTGACGATCACTGGGACCAGTTCGGCAGCTTCGGAGACTATGACCACTTCACCCGCGAATGGCTAAGCGCGGCACGCCATGTGCTGAAAGACACCGGCACGATCTGGGTGATCGGCTCTTACCACAATATTTTCCGCGTCGGTTCCACCTTGCAGGATCTTGGCTTCTGGATCCTGAACGATGTGGTCTGGCGCAAGACCAATCCCATGCCCAACTTCAAGGGCCGCCGTTTCACCAACGCCCACGAAACGCTGATCTGGGCCACCAAGAATCCCAAGCAGCAATACACCTTCAATTATGAAGCCATGAAGGCGCTGAATGACGAGCTGCAGATGCGCTCCGACTGGACCATTCCGATCTGCTCCGGCCATGAGAGGCTGAAAGGCGATGACGGCCAGAAGGCCCATTCCACCCAGAAGCCCGAAGCGCTGCTGCATCGTGTGTTGGTAGCCTCGACAAAGCCCGGCGATGTCGTTCTGGACCCCTTCTTCGGCTCGGGCACCACGGGCGCGGTCGCCAAGCGGCTGGGCCGCCGGTTCATCGGCATCGAGCGCGAAAAAACCTACGCCGACGTCGCCCGTGCCCGTATCCGCGAAGTGGTTCCGGCCGATGAGGACGCGGTGAAAGTGACGAGCTCCAAGCGGGCCGAACCTCGCATTCCCTTCGGCTGGGTCGTGGAACGCGGGCTGCTGCCGCCCGGCACCGTGCTGCATGGCCAAGGCCGCAAAAAGACCAGCGCCAAGGTTCGCGCCGACGGTACGTTGATCTGCGCCGACGCCACCGGCTCGATCCACCGTATCGGTGCGCATGTCCAGGGGCTGGATGCCTGCAACGGCTGGACCTTTTGGCAGTTCGAAATGAACGGCGCGCTGGTGCCGATCGACGTGCTGCGTCAGCGTTTGCGGGCAGAACTGGTGTAGGCGAATAGCGGACCGCCTTCGTCCAATCCGTGTTCGACGATTTTTCGCATCACGGTCGGCAACGCGACATTGCCCAGCTTTTCGCGAGGCACCCATTCGCCCTTTGTTTTGGGACTTTTTATGACGTGGGCGAAATAGACCTCGACTTCCAGTTCGAAATGCGTGAAGCCGTGCCGCACGACGCCACCGCGCTTGATCCATTTGGCGGCGAATGGCGCCTGCTTCTCCGCGAGCGCTGCTGAGGGAAAATCCTCTGTCCATTCTCCCAATGGCGGCTCCAGCATCGAAGCCAACAGTCCCTTGTCCGGCCGCTTAACCAGAAGCACCGCGCCGCCGCGATCCCGCGCAACGAAGGCCGCACCGCGCTTCAGAGGCCGCGCGGTCTTTGGTGCTTTCACCGGCAAGGTTTCCTGGATGCCGCGTTTGCGCGCGCGGCAATCCGCGACCCAGGGACAGGCTTTGCAATCCGGCCGTTTGGGTGTGCAGATTGCGGAGCCCAAATCCATCAGCGCTTGTGCGAAGTCCCCTGGCCGCGTTTGCGGAACCAGTAACTGCAACGCCGCCCGCATGGCAGGCTTGGACCTGGGCAACGGTTCGGTGATGGCGAACTGCCGCGCAATCACCCGCTCGGCATTCGCATCCATCGCACTATGCGGCAAATCAAAGGCAATGGCGGCGATCGCCCCAGCGGTGTAATCGCCGACGCCCGGCAATGCGCGAAGACCTTCGTAGGTCTGCGGGAACGTCCCGCCCAACTGCTGCGCCACGATCCTGGCCGCCGCATGCAGGTTGCGCGCGCGCGCGTAATAACCAAGCCCTGCCCAGGCCGCTAGCACATCTTCCTGTTTCGCCGCCGCCAGCGCTTGCACGTTCGGCCACAACGTCAGGAATTTGCGATAATATCCCGCTACCGCCTGTACAGTGGTCTGCTGCAGCATGATCTCGGAAAGCCAGACGCGGTACGGATCGGCGCGCTTTCCTTTCGGCGCGCGCCAGGGCAGCACCCGCCTGTGGATGTCGTACCAGGCCAGCAGGCGCGCACTTAGATCGGGCTTCCTGCTTTTCACTGTGGCGGGCATAATTCGACCATGGCCCGAACGCCCCCTATGAAACAATCCGGCAGCAGCCCGGACCAACAGGAAATCCGGCGGCGCAACCATGCGGGCATCATCGGCGCCGACGCAGGAGCGGCCGCGATGGCGGCGTTTGCCCGTGCAGGTTTCGCCGATGCCAGCCTCGTCCTGCGCTGGAGCGAGATTGTGGGGCCGGAGGTGGCGCGGCTGGCCCAGCCGCTGCGGTTCGGCACCGGCCCTTTGGGAGGCACGCTAACCCTTCGTGCCGCGCCCGGCGCGGCGTTGTTTCTGGCGCATGAAAAACGCTCCCTGGCGGAACGAATCAATGCCTATCTGGGACGCCAGGCAGTGGCCCAGATCAGATACGTCCAGGGCGCGATCGCGGCACGGCCGGTTCAGAAAAGTGTGGAGAAAAAAAGGGGGCCGCTCCCGGCCAACGATCCGGCCCGCGCCTTGCGCGGCCCGGATGGCCTGAAACAGGCGCTGGAAGCCCTCGCGCGGCGTCGCAACAGCCCTTCCTAAGACCTTGAAACTCTGCCACAAGCGCGCTCGGAACCTCCCGGAGTTGCAGCCGTGTCGCGCCAACAGATCGTACTTGCCGCCAGCGCCCTCGTCCTCATCGCCGTCGCGGTGGCGGCCTGGTTCGTACTGGCGCCGTCCAACGCCCCGGAGGCAACGGCTTCCGGCACCGGGTACACTCTGACCGCTCCTGACAGGGCGTTGGGCGATCCCAAGGCCAAGGTCGTTCTGATCGAATATGCCGCGCCCAGTTGCCCGGTCTGCGCCCGGTTCAATTCCGATACATTCCCACAGTTGAAGAAAGACTATATTGACACCGGCAAGGTTTATTATGTGTTCCGCCTGTTCCCGCTGCGCTCCGACGATGCTGCAGCCGAGAAACTCGCACGCTGTTTGCCTGAGGATAAGTACTTCGACTTCATTGACCTGCTGTTCCGGAATCAACCCAAATGGGACGTTGAGTATGGCGTGCAGGACGCTCATGCCGGGCTGCTGCTGGTGGCTCGCATGGCCGGGATGAGTGAAGCGCAGGCCGATGCATGCATGACCGACACCAAAGAGGACGAGACCATCAATACCGTCGCAACCGACGGCCAGGCGAAATACGGCATCACCGGGACGCCGACCATCATCGTGGATGGCGTGTCCGCAGGATCGCGGTTTTTCACCTATGACGAAGTCAAGACCCTCATCGACACCGCGCTCGCCAAGAAATCGTAACGGCGGGCCATACGCGTAAGGCGCTTTCAATTTGAAGTTCACACGGCTCAGACTTTCCGGTTTCAAATCCTT
>JAFIHO010000275.1 GCA_017849395.1 Hyphomicrobiales bacterium | reverse complement strand
GGGTGACGCCATGGCCTTCCGCCGCCAGTGCGACGGTGGCTGTGCTTCTTTCCAGTTCGATGATGGCGATGTCGGGCGCGTGTTCGGCCAGGAAGGCGCGGACGGATTCAAGACTCATGGCAATTCCGGTGGTGCCCGATCAGCATCGCCGCAGCGATTGACAAAGACAAGTCGCGGATTTGGGATCGGCGCAACGGGAGGACACATCATGATCCGGCGGCGCCTTGCGTTCATCCTTTTGGCGATGGGCTTTGCCTGCGCGGCGCAGGCCGCGCCTGTGCGTGTGACCATCAAGGATGGCGCGCTGGAAGGTGCGCGTCGCGACGGGATGGTGACATTCCTGGGCATTCCCTATGCCGCGCCGCCCGTGGGTGCGCTGCGCTGGATGCCGCCGGCGGCGCCCGCGAAATGGTCGAAGTCTCGCGCGGCAAAGGCGTTCGGGCCTTCCTGCGCCCAGATCACCACGCTGGGGCCCTTTGCCGGTCCGGCCAATGCCAATGAAGATTGTCTTTACCTGAATGTTTTCGCGCCGGAAGGCGCGCGGACCGGGCTTCCGGTGCTGTTCTGGATTCATGGCGGCGGGCATGTCGATGGACGCAGCGACGATTACGATCCGGTGAAGCTGGTGCGCGCCGGGCTGGTGGTGGTGACGATCAATTATCGCCTCGGCCTGTTCGGTTATCTGGCTCATCCGGCACTGGATGGCGAGGGCCATCTGTTCGGCAATTACGGATCGCTGGATCAGCAGCAGGCGCTGCGCTGGGTGAAGGACAATATCGCTTCGTTCGGCGGCGATCCTGGCAATGTCACGGTGGCGGGACAATCGGCGGGCGGATCGGCAGCCAGTGTGCAAATCCTGTCGCCGCTGGCGAAGGGCCTGTTCCATCGCGCTATCTTCCAGAGCGGCGGCACCAATTCCACCATGACGCCGCTGGCTTTCGCGCAGGCGCGCGGGATGAAGTTCGCCGCAGCAGCAGACTGCGCCAAGGGCGATGCCGCCGCCGTTGCCGCCTGTCTGCGCGCGCTGCCGGCGCAGAAGATTCTGGAACTGTCGGGCACCGCCAGCGCCAATGGTCCTTTCATCAATGGATTGATGATCGATGGCCGCATCGTGCCGGGTAAGCCCATCGATCTGTATCGCAGCGGAAATTACAATCGCGTGCCGATCATGAGCGGCATGGTCGCGGACGAAGGCAATTTCAATATCGGCATCGCAGAGTATTTTTCCGGCCCGCCGCGCAAGCCCGTGACGGCGGAGGGTTTCAAGACCTATGCCGCCAAGACCTATGGCGGCAATGCGGGGCCGGGCGGCAGTCCGCCCGCTTATCCCAAAGGAACGGTGGAAGCGGTGCTGGCGCACTATCCACTGAAAAATTATCCAACACCGCAACGGGCGCAGAATGCGCTGATGACCGATCCGCTGCTTTGCCGCGCGCGCCATGTCGGACGCATCCTGGCGCAGCGCGTGCCCGTCTATGGCTACCGTTTCGACGAAATCACCGCGCCCAGCTATTTTGCCGCCATGCCCGGCTATGAGCCGCGCGCCTATCACACCGCCGATCTGCAATTCCTGTTCGCCGGATATCATGGCGGCCCCGAAGGCATTCCCCATCCCTTGAACAAGGCGCAGCAGAAATTGTCGGACGAGATGGTGAGCGCCTGGGCGAATTTTGCGCGCAGCGGAAATCCCAATGGCAGCGGCGATCATCCCTGGCCGCGTTTCACCGGCGAGGACCGCACTTCGCTCTATCTGTCCCAGAATATTCCAGCCTCCACGGCCTTAACCGATGCGGATTTCGTGGCGCGGCATCAATGCGGCTTCTGGGAAACCATTCTGGTCTATTGAACCGGCATATAGACACTGGTAACACTTCCGGGCGGCAAAGTGCGGCTTGTGCGGGCCGGTCATTTGTCTGAGTATAAAAGCAACCAGAACAACAGGGAGCAACGGATGGATGGCAGCGGCAGGCGCGCGCGCACGGCTTTGCTGGCGGGGATCGCGATGACGCTGGCGTCTCCGGCGCTGGCGGGCACGGCGACCAGATCTCCCTTTGGCGCGCTGGCGGATGGCAGCAAGGTCGAGGCCGTCACCCTGACCAATGGTCATGGCATTTCCGCGAAGGTCATGACATTGGGCGCGACATTGCAGTCGCTGATCGTGCCCGACCGCAATGGCAAGGCCGACGATATCGTGCTGGGCCAGGACAGTGCGGCGGAATATCTGGCAAGGCCGAATTATTTCGGCGCTTCCGTGGGCCGATACGCCAACCGCATCGCCAAGGGGAAATTCACCCTGGATGGCAAGACCTATACGCTGGAAACCAATGACGGGCCGAACCATCTGCATGGCGGGGCCAAGGGTTTCGACAAGCGGCTGTGGAAGATCGACTCCGTAACCGGCGGGGCCGAGCCGAAAGTCGTTCTGTCCTATGTCAGCGCCGATGGCGAGGCCGGATATCCCGGCGAACTGCGTGTCACCGCCACCTATTCGCTGAACGACAACAATGAGTTGCGGCTGGAATACCGCGCCACCACCACCAAGCCGACGGTTCTGAACCTGACCAATCACAGCTATTTCAACCTGGCGGGCGGCAGCGCCAACAAGGATGTGATGGCGGAAAAAGTAACCCTGCACGCGGCGCGCTTCACGCCGGTGGACGCCACCCTGATCCCGACCGGCGAGCGGCGGGCTGTGGCGGGGACGCCTTTCGACTTCCGCGAGGCCCATATGGTGGGCGAGCGCATCCGCGACGGACGCGACCAGCAGATCCGCTATGGCCGGGGCTATGACCATAATTACATCGTGGACGGCGCGCCGGGCACCCTGCGCCCCGCCGCTCGGATCGAGGATGCGACATCGGGCCGTGTGATGGAAATGTCCGTGACCGCGCCGGGGATTCAGTTCTATACCGGCAACTTCATGGACGGGACATTTTTCGGCAAGAAGAACCGCGTCTACCGCCAGGGAGACGCCATATGCCTGGAGCCGGGCGTGTTTCCCGATTCCCCCAACCATGCCGATTTTCCAAGCGCCAGGCTCGATCCCGGCAAGACCTACAGCAATGTGATGGTCTATCGTTTCTCCACTGACAGGTAAGACAAGCAAACCCATGACCGACAAGCCCAAACTGCGCTCGCGCGCCTGGTTCGACGATCCCACCAATGCCGACATGACGGCGCTCTATCTGCAGCGCTACATGAATTACGGCCTTTCGCTGGAAGAATTGCAGTCCGGCAAGCCGATCATCGGCATCGCCCAGACCGGCAGCGACCTGTCGCCCTGCAACCGTCATCATCTGGTGCTGGCCGAGCGGGTGCGCGAAGGCATCCGCGAGGCGGGTGGCATTCCCATCGAATTCCCGGTGCATCCCATCCAGGAGACGGGCAAGCGGCCGACCGCCGCGCTGGACCGCAACCTGTCCTACATGGCGCTGGTCGAGACGCTGTACGGCTATCCCATCGACGGCGTTGTGCTGACCATCGGCTGCGACAAGACCGTGCCTGCCTGTCTGATGGCGGCGGCGACGGTGAACATTCCCGCCATCGCCCTGTCGGTCGGCCCCATGCTGAATGGCTGGTACAAGGGCGAGCGCACCGGATCGGGCACCATCGTGTGGAAGGCCCGCGAACTGCTGGCCGCGGGCGAGATCGACTATAAGGGCTTCATCAAGCTGGTCGCGTCGTCGGCGCCGTCGACCGGCTATTGCAACACCATGGGCACGGCGACGACCATGAACTCGCTGGCCGAGGCCCTCGGCATGTCGCTGCCCGGTTCGGCGGCGATCCCCGCGCCCTATCGCGACCGGCAGGAATGCGCCTGGCGTACCGGCCATCAGATCGTCGAGATGGTGGCGGCGGACCGCAAGCCCTCCGACATTCTGACGCGTGACGCCTTCATCAACGCCATCCGGGTGTGCAGCGCCATTGGCGGTTCGACCAATGCGCCGATCCATCTGAACGGTTTGGCGCGCCTGATGGGCGTGGAACTGAAGATCGACGACTGGCAGACCTATGGCCGCGATGTGCCGCTGCTGGTGAATTTGATGCCGGCGGGCGAGTATCTGGGCGAGGATTATTATCATGCGGGCGGCGTGCCTGCCGTGGTGAACCAGTTGATGAGCAAGGGCCTCATCAATGAAAAGTCGCTCACCGCCAACGGCAAGACCATCGGCGAGAACTGCAAGGACGCCGTCATCGAGGATGAGCGGGTGATCCGCCCCATCGACAAGCCCATCCTGAACGGCGCCGGCTTCTCTGTGCTGCGGGGCAATCTGTTCGACAGCGCGATCATGAAACTGTCGGTCATCAGCCAGGAATTCCGCGACCGCTATCTGTCCAATCCCAATGACCCCGACGCATTCGAGGGGCCAGTCGTGGTGTTCGACGGGCCGGAGGATTATCACCACCGCATCGACGACCCGTCGGTCGGCATCACCGAGCATACGCTGCTCATCATGCGCGGCGCGGGACCGATCGGCTATCCGGGCGCGGCGGAAGTGGTGAACATGCGCGCACCTGCCGAACTTTTGAAGCGCGGCATCCATGCCCTGCCCTGCATCGGCGACGGCCGGCAGTCGGGCACATCGGGTTCGCCCTC
>JAFIHO010000274.1 GCA_017849395.1 Hyphomicrobiales bacterium | reverse complement strand
TGATAGCCGAACAGGACAACAAGATTTAATGTTGCCAGCGGGCGCGGGCCTTGGAAAATGACCGCGCCCACTGTCGCCGGCCGTCCGCTTTTCCATGCCGCCGATCCTCTTGACCCCAGTTCCGGGCCATGCGACGTCAGACCATCACATCCCGAGGAACCGTCCCTTGACCCGCAGTGAAATCTGGCGCCTGGAAAAATATCTGCGCAACCTGCTCCGGCTGGACACGCTCACCATCGTCGAGCGGCCTAAGCAGCCTGACTCGGTCGAAGTGCAGATCAATGGCGAGTTCGTCGGCGTGCTGTTCAAGGACGAGGAAGACGGCGAAGTCTCCTACGCCTTCAATATGGCGATCCTGGAAATGGATCTGCCCGAACCGCCCGCCAGCCGCGCGTGAGCCGGTCCTGAATGGGGTGGCCTGAGCTGGTTCCGCTTACTGAACTGCTCGCCACGCCCTTCGCCTTTGCCGTTCTTTTTCTTTACCTGCGTCATGTCTGGCTTGCGCTGCTGGCCGCGCTCGCGCCCTTGCCCGGTCTGGTGCTGGCGCAGTGTATGCTGGGTCTGCTCTATCCCGGCGGGTATGCATTCGGTTTCAGTCTGGCCCTGCTGATGGCTGCCGCGCGGCTGCAGCATCTGCTGACCGGCGCTGGCGACTGGCGGCCCGTGGCCTGGGCGGGGCTCGGCGCGGCTGCCACCGCGACCCAATTTTATTGGACAGCGGCAGACCAGTTGCCCGTCGGGTATTTGCTGGGCTGGGAAATGCCCCTGCTGTTGCTGCTGACGGGCCTTTCGGCGGCTGGGCTGATGGTGTGCGGCTGGCGGTTCCTGTCCTTCAGCGAGGATTTCATCACGCGTGCCAACCGCGCCGCCGAGGCACGCGCACAAGCCCTGGAATTCGCGGGCGAGATCGCCACGCCAAGATGGGCGCTGGCGCTGTCCGGCGTCGGAGCCGTGCTGGCGGTATTGGCCTGGTTCGAACTGCCGCCTGATGCCGCGCCGGAGTTGCCCGGCTTTGTGGTGATCGCCGCAACCGCGTTTCTGATCTCGCGCGACTGGCGGACGGCGCTGGCTGGGGCGCTGTGCGCCGCGCTGTTGTGGCTGTTTCATCTGGAGACGGCGCTGCCGTTCTTTGCCCTTCCGACGCTGCTGCTTGCAGGCGCGGCGCGCACGAACGAGGAGGTTGGCGCGTCCGCCTGGCGTCTCGCGCTGGAGGAATGGGCTGCCGCGTTGTTGTTCGCTCTGCCGGGTGCGGTGCTGCTGATGGCGATGACGGCGGAAATCCCGTTCTTGCTGACGGGCCTGGGGGGCTCCATCGCCGCGCTGACGGCGCTGGTGTTTTTTCCCGCTCTCACCGCCGCGCTCTGGCGGCTGTTTCCCCGCTATCGTAGCGTCGAGGAAATGTATCACAGTTGAATTTGAGGACGCGCCGAAAGGGCGGGGCTTGGCGTGGCTGCCCTCGCAACCGCCGTTTACCATCCGGCCCCGGCATGGCGCACATTTGGGCGCCAGGACAGGCCCGGATCTTGCGATGCGTGATGTGGAAACACTGTCAGCGCACCATTCCGGCACATATGAAAGACCTTATCCTCCTGCTGTTCTCGACCGTTGGCGGTTTCGCCCTGTCCGGCATCGCCGCCAATCTCTATCGCTTGCTGGTACAGAAACGCCACCGCAAACCACCCCTACATTATGCGGTGATGGTGCTGGCCGGACCGAGCGTGATGTTCGAGAATGCGACGAGTTCGTTCCGCGCCAAGAAATGCTCACGCCTGACATATGGTTTCAGCGTTGCGATCACAGGCTATTGGGCCTTCGCGCTGGGATTGCTGATAATCCAGCTTGGCATGGCGACGCATATCTTGAAATCTGCGCCGACCGCTTTCTGACACCGCACACACAGACTTTCTTCCCCCGCGCGGCGAAGCCGTTGGCGGGAGAAGATGCATAACGAGGTCTCGGCGAAGCCGCGACGAACTGTGACAGATAGGGGTAGCTAAAGAACCGTAAGCATCGAAGCCACGAGGGGATGGCGTACGATGTCGCCTTCGGCCAGGCGCACCACCGGGATCTCCGGCACGCGTTCCAGGCGCGCCGCGATCTCGGCAAGGCCGGACATGCCGGGCAGCAAATCAGTCTGGTCGGGATCGCCGGTCAGCACCATGGTCGAACGCCAGCCCAGCCGCGTCAGCAGCATCTTGATCTGGCCATAGGTGCAGTTCTGCGCCTCGTCGATCACGACAAAACATTCGCTAAGGGTACGGCCGCGCATATAGGCGACGGGCGCGATTTCGATGATGCTTTCGGCGATCATGGATTTCAGACGCTTTCCACCCAGTCTTTCATTTAGCGCGTCATAGAGGGGACGCAGATAGGGGGCGAGTTTCTCGTTCAGGTCGCCGGGCAGGAAGCCCAGGCTTTCGCCCGCTTCCACTGCGGGGCGGGACAGCACGATGCGGCTCACTTTGCCCGACTCCAGCGCTTCGACGGCCTTGGCGATGGCGAGATAGGTTTTGCCGGTGCCCGCTGGCCCAAGCGCGAGTACCACGCTCTGGCTGTCGATCGCGTCCATCAATTGCTGCTGCGCCGGGCTCATGGCCCGAATGTTTTTTACATATTTGCGATCCCGAAACTCCGCGTCATGCGGCGACCAGCCCGCGCGGCCGGGGAAAAGCGGGTGGACATTCTCCTGAGCGTAGGCGGACTCACGCGACTTGGAACGCATGGAGCGTTTTGCCATGGATACTCCTGACAGGGGTGAGAATGCGAACGGCATGAACGGAGGTGAGGGGCGTTCCGGCGAACCGGCCCTGGATCGAAGGAGAAAAGCCAAGTGCGTGATGCACTCTGGTTGCCACCCCTTGTAAAACCCCGTCCAATCGGGAAACGAATCGAGCCTCCCGTTTAAAGCGTACCGGGTTTTGTGGATAAGTGTACGAAATTTCCGTGAAAGGTTGAGTCATGGCGATTTATGCGCTGGACGGCGTGCGTCCGGAACTCGATGCCGATTGCTGGATTGCTCCCGACGCGATTCTGCTGGGAAAAGTCCGTGTACTGAAGGGTGCGAGCGTGTGGTTCGGCGCGGTGCTGCGCGGTGACAATGACTGGATCACCATCGGTCCCAATTCCAATGTACAGGATCTCAGCGTCATCCACACCGATCCGGGCAAGCCGGTCACGCTGGGCGCGGGTGTCACGGTGGGCCACCGCGTTATCATCCATTCCGCGACGGTCGGCGACAATTCGCTGGTCGGGATGGGCGCCATCCTGCTCAACGAGGCGCGCATCGGCCGCAACAGCCTGGTCGGCGCGGGCGCCTTGGTAACGGAGGGAAAACAGTTCGAGGATGGAAAGCTGATTCTGGGATCGCCCGCCAAGGCGATGCGAGAGCTTACCGATGAGCAGATCGCGGGTTTGCGTCTTTCGTCCGAGGTGTATGTCGCGAACGGAAGACGTTTTGCCCAAGGTTTGCAGCTTTCCTAGGAAGCCTTTTTTGCCTGTGTTTCAGGCGTCTTCTGCCATAACGCGCGGACCCGCATGTCGGTGTCTGCGGTAAAATTGAACCACGACGCCTTGTCGCGGGCCGCGTCTACGATGAACAGGCTGTCATGCTTGCCCATTTTCTGGGTCAGCGCGGTGCGGATGGTGTTGATCGGGGATTCACAAACCAGCACCCAGGCCTGGGGCAGGATGCGCTGGGCTTCGCTCAGGCTTACAATTTC
>JAFIHO010000273.1 GCA_017849395.1 Hyphomicrobiales bacterium | reverse complement strand
CGGCAATTTCCTGATCGACGACACGATGCTGGCCGCGCATGGCGTCACGGATTTCGACCAGTACCGCGTCGATCCGGCCCAGCCATTGATGGCCGACTTCTTCGTTCCCGATGAAATACCGCTGCCGCCCGGTGTTTCGCTGGGCCCGGCAACCTAGTTCGGCTTGTTGGGTTGCGTGCCGGCATCGGTAGTCGCGGGCGGCGTCCAGGGCGCGACGGCGGGCGCGGGCACCGGAACCGGCGGGCTGACATGCGCCTCTTCCAGCTTCTGGCGCACAAGCTTGCGGAGGTCGGATTGTTGGCTTCCGAAATTCGCGTTGCGCAGCCATGCTCTGACCGACAGGGTGACGGCCGGACCGGCGAGACTGTCCACTTGTACATCGGGCTTCGGCGGTTTCAGCACCCGCGTATCGCCTTCCAGCAATTCCCGAACCGGATTCAGCCCCGCGCCGATATCCTCGCCCCGGTCGATATCGACGGTGAAGTTGGCGCGGCGGATGGTTTCGCGCGAATTGTTGATGATGGTGCCGGAGAAAATGGTCGAGTTCGGAATCGACACATACAGGCCGTCATCGGTGACCAGTGCGGTGCGGAACAGGCTGATCTCGCGCACCACGCCCTTGGCGTCGCCGACGGCAATAGAATCCGTGACCTTGAACGGCCGCAGGATCAGCAGCATCACACCCGACGCGACGTTCGCCAATGTCCCCTGCAACGCCAGGCCCAGCGCCAGGCCGGTGGCGCCCACCAGGGCGATCAGGCTGGTGGTCTGGACCCCGAACTGGCCGAGCACGGCAACGACGGTGATCGCCAGCACGGCATAGCGCGCGAATTTGGCGAGCAGGGGCTTCAGCGTTTCGTCGATATATTTGGCGCGGTCCAGCAGATTGTGTACCGAGCTGCCGACCCAGCGCGCCAGCATCCAGCCTGCGATCAGGATCAATGTGGCATAGAGGAAATTCAGCGCGCCATTCACCATCATCACGGTCAGCGCGGGGAGGGCGGCCTTGATGGTCGCGGGCACCGCGGCGGCGGTCGGCAAGATGACGGGCAGGGCGAAACTGGCCATTTTTCAACCTGTTGTAGTGGAACTTGTTCAACCCCTAACGCCTGACGCAGGATTTGGTTGAGCCAAACGGGACGGGGCATGCAGGGTATCAGAACGCTGATTTTGGCGGCAATTTGCATGTGTCCGCAAGCGGCGTTCGCTGCGGCGATTCCCGATTGCGCGGGTCCCGTGCATATCGCGCGGGCTTCCGTGGTGCGAGTCGAACGCAGTGGAGCGATGGTTCTGAAGACCGGAGGCACCGTGATGCTGGAGGGCATCCTGTTGCCCGTGTCCAAAGGCGATATCGAAACACGGCTGCTGGCGGATCAGGCGATTGCTGCGCTGGTTCGGCTGACAGATGGAACATCCGTCACCTTTGCGGCATCGCCGCCCCGAATGGACCGCTATGGCCGGGTGCGGGCTCAGGCATTTGGTGCAGGCTGGATTCAACGGATTCTGCTCGAACAGGGGCTCGCGCGGGTGCGGATCGCGCCGGACCGATCCGAGTGCGCCCCCATGCTGTATGCGGTCGAAGCCCAGGCGCGTGCGGCGAAGCGCGGATTATGGGCCTTGCCCGCCTATCGCATCCGTCCGGCGGACGGCGTGCCAAAAAACGATATCGGCAGTTTCCAGATCGTGGAAGGTGTGGTGGTCAATATCGGTGCAGGTGACGGCCGCAGCTTCATTGATTTCGACCGAGACTGGCGCGCGGGATTTTCCGCCGTCATCGCTGGTGAGGACCGCAAGGCATTCCGTCTTGCAGGATTCGACCTGGAGACGCTGCGGGGCCGCCGCATTCGTCTGCGCGGCATGGTGCGCGGGGCGGACGGGCGTCCGGGAATGGCCTTGGCCAATCCCGCGCAGATCGAGCTTCTTGACGAGCCATGATCTAGCGGCCATGGCGCTAGAGAAAAAGGCCCGGATCGCTCCGGGCCTTTTTGAAACGCGATGCGATTAAATCAGGCGGCCTTCTTGGTCAGCATGCCTTCGACACGCTTGACGGCGGTCTGCTCGTCGGTGCGCTCCACGGCCGCGACTTCGCGCGCCATGCGGGCAAGGGCCTTTTCGTAAAGCTGGCGCTCGGAATAGGACTGTTCCGGCTGGCCGCCCGCTCGGTGCAGGTCGCGCACCACTTCGGCGATCGACACCAGGTCACCGGAGTCGATCTTCGCTTCATACTCCTGGGCGCGGCGCGACCACATGGTGCGTTTGATGCGGGCGCGGCCCTTCAGCGTGTTAAGCGCATTGCCGACGATTTCGGGCGAGGACAGCTTGCGCATGCCCACGGCCTTGGCCTTCATTGTGGGAACGCGCAAGGTCATCTTGTCCTTCTCGAACTCGATGATGAAGAGTTCCAGCTTCAGACCGGCGACTTCCTTCTCCTCGATGCCGGAAACCTTGCCGACGCCGTGGGTGGGATAAACGACATGGTCGTTCGTCTTGAACTCATGCTTCTTGTTGGAATTGGCGGGGACCTTTTTTGCGGGGGCTGCCGCCTTGGCGGCGGGAACTTTGACGGCGGTCATGTGTCTTTTACTTTCCATACGCCTTCGGGCGCTTTGGTAACAAAACGGGGAACTGCCGCCGGAGGGGGAACCGGACGGGCACGTTCTGTCACGATCCTGAACGACCGAGACGCTATCACAGGACTAGCCGAAAAGGAAGGAAAAACCGCTCAACTTATTGATATTGCGGTGTTTCTTGCCTGCGGGCAAGAAAGTGTCGCAAAAACAAGCGTTTGTAACATGGCCGGGTTAATTCTACGGCCACGGACAGGGAAATCCCTCAGGATCCGGAACCTGGGTTCGGGCTGAAGAATTTCTCGAACTTGTCCGGTACGCCATCCATTTCCTTGGCGTCTGCCGGGGGCTCACCCTTCTGGCTGATATTCGGCCAGACCTTGGCATATTCGGCATTGAGGGACAGCCACTTCTCCAGGCCGGATTCGGTGTCGGCCTTGATGGCCTCGGGAGGGCATTCCGGCTCGCAGACGCCGCAGTCGATGCACTCTTCCGGGTGGATCACCAGCATGTTTTCGCCTTCATAGAAGCAGTCCACGGGGCACACTTCCACGCAATCCATGAACTTGCACTTGATGCAGGCTTCGGTGACGACATAGGTCATGGGGCA
The DNA here is from genome assembly GCA_017849395.1 of Hyphomicrobiales bacterium. Lineage (GTDB taxonomy): Bacteria > Pseudomonadota > Alphaproteobacteria > Micropepsales > Micropepsaceae > Rhizomicrobium. The sequence goes on along the minus strand of JAFIHO010000273.1, from coordinate 3,994 downwards.
GGCGCTCCAATCGGCATACAGGCGAAACAGGGCTGGTGCTTACGGCGGCGGCCCCCTGTCTGGCAAGTCTTCAGTCCGCGACTATTTCGTATAGCGCCTTTGCCTCTATGGCAGGGCCTCGCCGCTCCGCCAGAGCCACGATCCGCAGGGCCAGAATCTGCCCCCCAAGCCCCAGAGTCAGAATATCGCCGGGTTTCACGGCGTGCCCCGGCTTTTCAACGCGAACGCCGTTCAGGCGCACCCGCCCGGAAGCGGCGGCTTCCTGCGCCATGGATCGGGTGCGGCACAGCCGGGCATGGAACAGCCAGCGGTCGATGCGATCCCTGCCTGCCTGCTCCGCAGGCTCCCGCATTTTTCCGTGATCGCTGCCGGTCATTTCGTGGAGATCAGGGCGGCAAGACCGGCGAAAGGCGAATTGGGCAGCGGCTTGCTGACGGGCTGTTTCTGCCTGCGCGGCTTTTCGCGCGAGCGCCGCCACACGGGCGCCGCGCCTTCCACCGGCACCTCGCGCCAGTTCAGCGCCTCCAGAACCGCGCGGCCCTGGTCCTTGCTGCTTCCCAGCAGCGACACGATCTTCACCAGCAATGTCTCCGCGTCCGTGCCGGCAGCGAGCGCCTTCTCCAATTCATCCTCCAGCCGCTCCAGCATGTCGAAGCGGATGGCGCGGCCCGCGACGGACGCAAACCCCGCCGCTGACAGAAACTCCTCCAATGTGCCGGTATCGATTTCGAAGGATGTGAGGCCCGGCGCGGGCGGAGCAGGCGGCGCCTCCTGCTTCGTCCATACGCCCCACAACAGCGCCAGCAATGACGCCGCATCGGGCCGCAGCAGTTTGGGAATATACACGGTGCGCCTGCCCACCCAGATGCCGAAGGGGCGCAGTGCGCGCAGCAGCGGGCCGAGTTTTTCCGGCAGGGAAATCCGGGACCGATCCAGCGCGCCGAAATTTTCCGCCAGCTGATGCGCGATACCGCGCGCCATGCCGGGCAGGGCCGTGGTCTCGCCGGTCTTCGCGTCCGCCGCTTCGCGCAACGCCAGCAGGGGCTGGAGCCTCACCGCGATGCGCGCGCGCATCCACTCGTTCAGCCGCGTCTCGACGGCAGTGCGCGCGTCGCCTTTCAGGTGCTCGTCCGCCAGCAGCAACACAGCCGGCGTCAGGGGCGAAGAACCGGCGGCAAGACGGCCGACGATCGCGCCATCCCACCAGAGTTTGCCATGCTCGCTAAGGGAGATGGCATCATCCGGCGCATGGGCGAGACGATGCAGCCGTGTCGCCAACTCGCCTTCCAGACCTTTCAAGGCGGCGGCGCGCAAGGTGCGTCCGTGAATACCCTGTGCGCGCGGGTCGGGCACGAAACGGAAGCCATCCAGCCGCCCAATGGCTTCACCGCCAATGGCGACGCCGCCCGCTTCATCCAGAGTCAGTGATACGAAATCCTCATCGCGCAGATGTTTCATCAGAACGGACGTGCGCCGGTCGATGAAACGCTGGGTGAGTTTTTCGTGCAGCGCATCCGACAGCCGGTCTTCCACCGCGCGGGTCAATTCCTGCCAATGCGCCCCGTTCCGCGTCCAGCCTGCGCGATGCGCCGCATAGGTATAGGTACGGATCTGAGCCAGCCGTCCCGACAAGGTTGCGACATCGCCTTCGATCACATCGGCGCGCGCGATCTGGCGCGCCAGCCAATCGTCGGAAATGACACCTTCGGGACCGGCCAGAAACAGGAAGATCGCCCGCACCAGCCGCACATGCTCGTCGGTGGAGAGCTTGCGGAAATCCGGCAACTGGCAGACATCCCAAAGCTTCGCGACCATCTCGCGCGACGAGGCGAGGGGCTTGATCTCATCATCGCCGGACAGAAGCCGCAATGCCACCGCGTCGCTGGCCGGACGGGCTCGCGCCAGGCCGCGTTCCGGCGGCGGCGCGTCAAGGCTTTCGATCAGCCTGTCGAGACTCAGAAAGTTGAGATCTGAGTTGCGCCATTGCAGCACCCGCACCGGATCATAGCGATGGGTCTCGACCCGGTTGACCAGTTCGTCCTCGAACGGCTCGCATTCGCCGGTAACGCCGAAGGTGCCGTCATTCATGTAACGACCGGCGCGGCCCGCGATCTGGCCAATCTCCTGCGGCTGCAATGGACGCATGCGCGCGCCGTCGAATTTCTCGGATGCGGCGAAAGCGACATGGTCCACATCCATGTTGAGGCCCATGCCGATGGCGTCGGTCGCCACCAGGAAATCCACATCGCCGGACTGGTACAGCGCCACCTGCGCATTGCGGGTGCGGGGCGAGAGCGCCCCAAGAACCACCGCCGCGCCGCCACGCTGGCGGCGGATCACTTCGGCGATGCCATACACATCGTCCGCCGAGAAACCGACCACCGCCGAGCGGCGGGGCAGGCGGGTCAGTTTCTTCGATCCGGTATAGGCAAGGTCGGAAAAACGCGACCGCGAGACGAACCATGCACCCGGCACGAAGCGTTGTATGGGGCCGCGCATCGTATCGCTGCCCAGGAACATGGTCTCTTCCAGGCCGCGCGCATGCAGCAGCCTGTCGGTGAACACATGGCCGCGTTCCGGATCGGCGCAAAGCTGGATTTCGTCGATCACCAGGCAGGCGACGGGAATATCCAGCGGCATCGCTTCCACGGTGCAGACATAGAAGCGGGGATTCTTCGGGACGATCTTTTCTTCGCCGGTCATGAGCGCGACTTCGGCAGACCCGCGCGTCTTCACGATCCGGTCATAAACCTCGCGCGCCAGCAGCCGCAGCGGCAGGCCGATCATGCCGGACTTGTGCGCCAGCATGCGCTCGATGGCGAAGAAGGTCTTGCCGGTATTGGTGGGACCGAGGACGGCGGTGATTTTGGCCTGGGTCCTACCGGACCCGGCTGAGCGCTGTGTCATGGCGGCAGACAGTTGGGGTTTTGTCGCCCCAGCGTCAATAAACAAGGACGATCAAGGCGTTGTTGTGGATGGATGGTGAAGGAGGGAAACGATAGCCGAACGAATCACGTCCGAATCGCTAACTCATTCAATATCATCCTTTGTTCTCATACATTTAGGCGTCTGTCAAGCACGGTTAACCACTATATCTGGTGACAAAGCCGACCCATGGGTTTTGCGGACGGTCCGCCGCGATATTCCGTACTCTGACGAAATATGCCGTATCCAGACAAACGCAACTTTCCGTCAACGGACCCTGGGCGCTGCCCCGTCCACCTTCAGACTGGTCGCCACTGCGGCCACCACGCCGTACTGGGTCTCGGCCCAGACCCTCAGCGGCACCACATAGTAACGTCCCGCCACCGCGCTGGGGAAGGTCGTCACCCAGGCGTTCAGCAGCGGGAAATTCTCGTTGGCCTTCAGCACCCGCGGCTTGAAGCCGGCGAGCTGACGGTACTTGATGCGGCACAGAACGCCTTTGCCCGCGTACAGACCATTATCCATCTTGATGTCGATGTCCCGCACCTTGGCCATCTCGATATTGTAGCGGCGGCGGCCATCGAAGATCGGCGCGGTAAGGGCGCATGGGTCCGAATTGTCCACCTGCACGCCCGAGGTGATCATCATCACGGCGCTGAGCGGATCGACGGTGTTTTTCGCATCTTCCGGTTTCACCTCATAGCCGGTGGTGGAATAGACCGGATCGGCGAACAACCGGGGCGGGTTGCCGCCTTCATAGGTCAGCGACACTTCCTGCTTCTTGCCGGAATGATTGATGTCGAAACTGTCATAGAGCGAGGGTTGGAACATCCGGTGGCCCAGCTTGCCGGTGGAGGTCGCCTGGATTTCGGCCTGCCAGAAGGCGTTGACCACGCCGGACGTCGTCAGGTTGGAGACGACATGATAGTCGCCGCCGCGGACGGTGGCATCCATGTCCACCTTGCCCAGGGTGATGCCGCCCGCATACAGGGTCATGGCCAGCTGAAGCTGGGAGGCCGGCTGGGAGGCCGCTTCGGCCCCAGCGCCCCCGGCAGCCCAGGCGGACGGG
>JAFIHO010000272.1 GCA_017849395.1 Hyphomicrobiales bacterium | reverse complement strand
GTCCAGCGCCTGTTTCAGGCTGGCGGAGGCGTTCTCCAGTTCGCGCTGGGTTGCTTCCAGCACGGCGATATGGGCGCGCATGCGGGCCGCCTCGTCAGTGGCGCGGCTGGCCAGGTGACGGTCCAGCAGCGCGCCGATCAGGCCGCAGCTCATGATCAGAGCCACCACCGCCGCCACGGCCGCGGCCAGCATGGTGGGTGCCATCAGCGCATTGGGCATATCGACGGAGGGATCGGGAATGAAGATGACCGCCGCCATGCCGGTGAAATGCATTCCGACAATGGCAATGACGAACAGGCCCGCGCCCGCGGCATAGCCTTTGAGATCGTTGCGCCGCAGCGCCAGGTGCATCGCCAGGGCGGTGACGCAGATGCCCATGGCGACCGAAGCCGTCACATAGGCCGTGTCCCAGCGGGCGAGCGCGGGCATGCGCACCGCCGCCATGCCCAGATAATGCATCGCGCTGATGGCGACACCTGTCACCGCGCCGCCGATCAGCGCGCCGAAGCGGCTGAGGGCCAGGGTGAAGCCCAGGGCGCACAAACCCATGGCCAGAATAGCCGAGAGCAGCGTGAGTTCCGGCTCATAGGCCACGGGCAGGCCCGCGCCATAGGCGAGCATGGCGACGAAATGCAGGCCCCAGATGCCGCAGCCCGCCACCGCGCCGCCCGTGACGAGCCAGACAAGCTGCATGCGGCCTTCGGCCACGCGGGCCCGGCTGATCATGCTCATCGCCGTGACGGAGGCGAGCAGGCACAGAATTGCCGCCAGCACCACCAGCCGATGGTCATGCTGGGTAAGAATACAACCTAGAACGCGAAACATGCGCGACAGCTACGCGAGGACGTGTAAATTCGCGGTGAACTTGACGAATGCGGGAATGCGCAAGCCTGTAAATGACGGCAGCAAACAAAGTGTGTGGTAAATGATTCCTTTCAGCGGCAATCCGCTTGAGCGGATGGGCGAAGCGCGCACCGCCGCGAAGATGGCGCTTCTGCGGGCGCGCGCCGATGCGCTGTTCCTGCCCTTCTGGCAGATGAAGCCGCTGGTGGCGGGCGCGCGCGCGGTTTTCCTGACGGCGGATGTGGTCGCGGCGGATGCCTTTTGCGTGTTTCTGGGGCTGGACGGCGAAAGGCCGGTGTTCGCGGTCGATCTGGGCGCGGGTGAAGACGCGCCGCTGCCGGAGCGCGGCGAATTCCGCGACATGCGCGCCGCCGCGTTCGTGATGCCCGCACGCGATACCGCCATCGCGGGCCAGGCCAAGGCGCTGCTGTACTGGCACAGGCGGCACGGCTTCTGCGCCAATTGCGGCGCGGCGACCAAGGTGACCGATGGCGGTTACCGGCGCGAATGTCCGGCTTGCGGGGCAGAGCATTTTCCCCGCACCGATCCGGTGGTGATCATGCTGCCCATTTTCGGCGACGCCTGCCTGGTGGGGCGCAACCGGAAATTCCCCAACGCGGCGCTGTTTTCGGCCTTTGCCGGATTTGTCGAGCAGGGCGAGACGGTGGAGGAGGCGGTGCGGCGCGAACTGGCCGAAGAGGTGGGCATCACGGTGGGGGCGGTGCGTTACCATGCGAGCCAGCCCTGGCCCTTTCCGTCATCGCTGATGATCGGATGTTATGCCGATGCGCTCAGTCGGGACTTCACGATTGATGGCACGGAGATCGTGGAGGCGCGCTGGCTGACAAAGGCCGAGGCGCGGGCGCGGCTGGACGGTGTGCTGAAGGATGACGGCATGGCGCTGCCGGTGCCGATCGCGATTGCGCATCATTTGATCAAGGATTGGGTGGAGGGTTAGGACGCGCTGGACCGGGTTTTTCAGACCGCGGAAGAAAGCTCGACCAATGTGCCGCTTGCCCTGGATGGCCCACGTGAAGTGGGCCATGACATGAACAGCCGATTATTTGGCGCGAGGGATTTTGTGGCGTGAGCAGGAGCGTCGCGCGGAGCGTGCGTTAGCACGTGAGTACGCGCGACGAACTCACGACGCAAAAGATCCGCGCCTTACGGCATGTCTTCGCGGAACGGGTGCGCGGGGTATACACCCATGATGGTGAGCGTCGAGGTGAAGAAGCCGAGTTCCTCCAGTGCGCGGGCCACGGGGGCTTCGTCGGGATGGCCCTGGATGTCGGCGTAGAATTGCGTGGCGTTGAAGGAGCCGCCGAGCTGGTAGCTTTCCAGCTTGGTCATGTTCACGCTATTGGTGGCGAAGCCGCCCATCGCCTTGTAGAGCGCGGCGGGGACGTTGCGCACCTGGAACACGATACTGGTGACCACCTTGCCGCCCGGCGCGGCGCGTTCGGCCGTGCGCGACATGATGAGGAAGCGCGTCATGTTGTGATGCTCGTCCTCGACATCGGCCTTCAGCACTTTGAGGCCGTAAAATTCGCCCGCCAGGGTGGAGGCGATGGCGGCGGCGCCGGGATCGCCCAGTTCGGCGATGTGCTTGGCCGCGCCCGCCGTGTCGTACCAGTTATGGACGATGAGCTTGCGCGCGCGGATGATGCCGCGGCATTGCGCCAGCGCGGGCGCCTGGCTGTAGACGCTTGTGATGCCGTCCAGGGTCGCGCCCTGCAATCCCAGCAACTGGTGCCGGATGGGCAGGAAATGTTCGCCCACGATGTGCAGGCCCGAATGGGGCAGCAGGTGATGGATGTCGGCGATGCGGCCGATCAGCGAATTCTCCACCGGGATGATGACCAGATCGGTCTCGCCGTCATGGGCCGCCGCGATGGCGTCCTCGAAACTGGCCTTGGGGATCGCCTGGGCGTGGGGGATCGCCTCGCGCGCCGCCAGATTGGCATAGGCGCCGGGCTCGCCCTGGAAGGCGACCTTCTTGGCGTTGGCGATGGCATTTATCATGGCGTGTTTTTCAAAATGCGGTTGGCAAAGTACTGATTGGCTTTGGCCAGATCTTCGGGAGTATCGACAGACAAAGGCGGGCTGTCCACGCGCGCCACCGCAATGCTCATCCCCGCTTCCAGCGCGCGCAACTGCTCCAACTTCTCGCGCCGCTCCAGCGGCGAGGGCGATAGCGCCACGAAACGGGTCAGCGCGGCGCGGCGAAAAGCATAGAGGCCGACATGATGCCACAGCGTGCCTTCGCCCGAGGGCGCGGGCGCACGGGTGAAGTAAAGCGCGCGGCCCAGCGTTTCCGCCTGGTTCCAGGCCACCACCGCCTTGACAACGGCGGGGTTGGTCCGGTCCGGTTCATTGTCGATGGGCGCGGCCAGGGTGGCGATATCAGCCCCCGAATCGGCCAGCGCCGCGACCACGGTGCGAATCTGATCGGGGTCCAGCGCGGGCAGGTCGCCCTGCAGATTGACCACCACGTCATGTACGCCCTGGGGGTCCACCGCGCGCAGGGCCGCGAAGATACGGTCGGAGCCGGACGGCAGCGCCGGATCGGTCAGCACCGCGCGGCCGCCCGCCTGTTCCACCGCCGCCACGATTTCCGGCTCGCCCGCCGCGACCACCGCCGGTCCCAGCCCCGCCGCCATGGCCTGCCGCCAGACCCGCACGATCATGGGAGCCCCGGCAATGTCGGCCAGCGGCTTGCCCGGCAGGCGGGAGGCGGCCATGCGGGCCGGAATCAGAAGGACGGGAGTCATGGGCGCTGTTTAGGCCGGGTTTTCCGCTAAGGCCAGACACTGGCTGGATTTTATGCGACGCTTCGCCGCAATGACGCGGCATGGCTGGCGGGTAATGTCCCCCCGTATTTCACCGGCCTTCTGCCGGGCAAAGGAGCTTTCCCAAATGGATTCCTTCGAGTGGAACAAGGTCATGGGCGGCGTGCTGGGAAGCGTGCTGCTGATCCTTGTACTCCGGGTCGGCTCGGAAGTTCTTTTCGAGGTCGAAGAACCCGCCAAGCCCGGCTATGAAGTCGAAGGCGTCGAAGAAGCCGCAGGCGCCGGTGGTCCCGCCGCGCCGGCCGTGGAGAAGGCTCCCGACTGGGGCACGGTCCTGGCGTCGGCCAGCGTCGATAACGGCAAGACCATCGCGGGCCGCTGCGCCCAGTGCCATGACATCTCCAAGGGCGGCGTGAACAAGATCGGCCCGGAACTGTATGGCGTTGTGGGCCGTCCGCGCGCCTCCAATCCGGGCTTCTCCTATTCCAGCGCCATGAAGGCCAAGGAAGGCAACTGGACGCTGGACGACCTGTTCCATTTCCTGAAGTCGCCTGCCTCCTATGTGCCGGGCACCAAGATGAGCTTCGCGGGCATCCGCGGCGAGAAGGATCGCATCGATCTGATCGCCTATCTGCGCACCGAATCGGATTCGCCGGTTCCGATCCCGGCGCCGCTGCCTGCCGCCGCGCCCGAAGCCGCACCGGCCGCCGCGCCCGCCGCAGGCGCAGCGCCTGCCGGAGAGGCCGCGCCCAAGACGCCTGGCCAGTAAGCATTGGGGTCAAAGCCCAACGTCCTGTTCGGCCTGCCGCCGGGGTGGGATGCGCTGTCCAAGGCGCTGTTCGGCAATCCCGACTTCACCAGCTTTCTTGAGGGCAAGGATCATTATGCCCCGGCGCAGATCGACTATTTCGTCGGCTTCCGCCCGGCGCATGGCTTTCTGAAAACGCTGCCGCGCCTGAAGGCGATCTTCTCGCTGGGCGCGGGCGTGGACGGGTTCCTGCGCGATCCGGAATTTCCCCGCCATGTGCCGGTGGTGCGCTTCATCGACGAAACGCTTCAGCGCGAGATGGCGCAGTATGTCGTCATGCATGTGCTCATCATCCATCGCCAGCAGCGCGCCTTTGACGCGGCGCAGGCGCAAGGCCTGTGGAAGCAGCGGATGCTGGCAAGGCCGACGCGCGAGGTGCGCGTGGGCATATTGGGCATGGGCGATATCGGCGCGGTGACGGCGGAGCGCCTGTTGATGTTCGATTTCCAGGTGCTGGGCTGGAGCCGCACGCGCAAAACCGTGCCGGGCGTGACGAGCTATGCGGGGCCGGGCGAGCTGGGCGCGTTCCTGGGCCAGTGCGATATCATGGTGTGCCTGCTGCCGCTGACGCCGGAGACCGAGGGCATCCTGAACGCATCGCTGTTCGCGCAACTGCCCAAGGGCGCATGGGTGATGAATGTGGGGCGCGGCGGGCATTGCAACGAGGCCGATCTTCTGGCGGCGCTGGACAGCGATCATCTGGCGGGCGCGGTGATGGATGTGTTCCAGAAGGAGCCGCTGCCGCCGGACAGTCCGATCTGGAAACATCCGAAGATCACGGTGACGCCGCATATCGCGGGGATCACCGATCCGCGCAATGCCGCGGCCTTTGTGGCGGACTGCGTGAAGCGGGCGGAGAGCGGGCAGCCCTTCCTCAATCGCGTGGATGTGGCGAAGGGGTATTAGAGCCGCTTTACCGACGTTACCGGGCCTGCGATGGCGTCGATGCGGGCTATGGCTTCGGCCAGGGGTTCGCTGAACACTTCCATGTGAAAGGCGTTGGCGTGCAGCAGGGTGCGCGCGTCGCGCATTACGCCCATATGGCCTTTCCAGAAAATCAGGTCGCCGCGTTTCAGCTCACGGTTGGAGAAGGCGGCGCCGATCTGCTGCTCCATCATGTCGGTGTCGCGCGGCGCGGATATTCCGGCTGCCTCCAGCGCGGTCTGGATGAGGCCGGAACAGTCGCAGCCTGCATGGGTCTTGCCGCCCCACACATAGGGCGTGCCGAGAAAGCGTTCTGCCACGGCGACAAAATCCGCCTGATGCGCGGCGATGGGCGCGAGATGGCGCAGCGCGACATAGCCGTCGCGGATACGGACGAAGGGGCTGTTGTCCTTTTCGATGTGCAGCTTGGCATTGAGCGGCAGCAGGTCGCGGACGGATGCCTTCACATCCGGCGCGGACAGAAGCGGCGTGGACAGCGCCGTGACGCGATGTGTCGGCGCCGACGCCTCGCACAGCGATACGAGATGGGTGTAGCCGACATAGCCGTCCAGCGCGGACTGGCCCCAGCACCAGCCCTCCTTCTCTTCATAGACAGTGAACCGCTCGCCATACAGAAGTTCGGTTTCCTGGGCGGCGGCGCTGTCGGGCCTGGCGCGCAGCGCGATGCGGCCGCGCATCACGCAATAATCACGGCCCTCCACATAACGGGGCGCATCGATCTGGCCTTGCAGATGGGCGGCGGCGAGATCGGGGCGCGCGGGCGTGATGCGTCTATCGGCCATAGCGGGTTTTCAGCAGGGCATAGATGGCGCGGGCGCTGTTGGCCTCGCCGCCCAGCGGACGGCCGGGGCGGGGCCGGTCGGTCCAGGCGGGAATGTCCAGATGCGCCCAGCTTTTTGTCGCGGTGACGAAGCGGTTGAGGAAAAGCGCGGCGGTGATCGCGCCCGCATAGATGTAAGCCGGATTGTTGTTGAGATCGGCGATGCGGCTGGCCAGCGCGAATTCGTAGCCGCGCCACAGGGGCAGACGCCACAAGGGATCGTGCGTTTCGATGGCAGCGCGCGCCAATTCCGCGGCGAGGCGTTCGTCGTCGGTGAAGAAGGGCGGCAGTTCCATGCCGGTGGCGGCGCGCGCCGCGCCGGTGAGGGTTGCGATGTCGATCAGCAGATCGGGCGCTTCGGAATCGGCGTCGGCGAGCGCGTCGGCCAGGATCAGGCGGCCTTCGGCGTCGGTGTTGCCGATCTCGATCGTCAGGCCTTTGCGGCTTTTGTAGATGTCGCCCGGACGCATGGCATTGCCGGAGACCGAATTCTCCACTGCGGGAATGATCACGCGCAGGCGGATGTTCAGCTTCGCGCCCATCGCCATGGCAGCGATGGCCAGCACGGTCGCCGCGCCGCCCATGTCCTTCTTCATGGTGAGCATTCCGGCGGAGGGCTTGATGTCATAGCCTCCCGTGTCGAAGCAGACGCCCTTGCCGACCAGCGTGACCTTCGGCGCGGACGGCTTGCCCCAGACAAAGTCGATCAGGCGCGGCGGCCTGTCGGACCCCTGCCCCACCGCCGCGACCAGCGGATAATTTCTCTTCAGCGCCGCGCCGGAGGTGACCGCGATCTTCGCGCCATGTTTTTTCGCCAGCGCGCGCGCGGCCTGTTCCAGTTCGGCGGGACCCAGATCATTGGCGGGCGTGTTGATGAGATCACGGGCGAGAAACAGCGCCTCTGCGATGCGGGTCGTCTCCGCGCCGTCCACGCCGGTAGGCAGGACCAGGCGCGGACTCTTGCGATCGGATTTGCGGTAGCGGCTGAAGCGATAGCTGCCCAGCGCCCAGGCCAGCGCGGCATTCGCGCCGCCGCAGGATTCCGGCACATCGCCCAGGCGGTAAAATCCTTCGGGCAGTTTTTCCGCGAAACCGGCAAGCGCGAAGGCATCGCTGCCGTCGCCAAGCCCCAGAACCCAGCCCGCCACATCGCCCTTGGCATCCGGCAAGGTCCGCAGATCGCCCGCCGCGCCGGTGAACCCGGCCAGAACGCCCGCCCGCTTTTGCGTCTTTATCCAGGCGGCGGCGGCTTTGGCTGTCACCGCATGGAGCGGAAGGGCGTTGCGGGCGCTGGTTGCAAGGCTTGGATGCATGAAGGCGTCTTACCGGCTAAAGGGAAGGACTTTATGAATGGCGGGACATGGCGAAAGCAAGGAGCCCACAATGGCACGATATACCCTTGTGATTGGAACCCGGAACTGGTCGAGCTGGTCGCTGCGGCCCTATATGGCGCTGCGCCACACGGGCCAGCCTTTCGAGACCGCGCTGGTGCGGCTGCGGGTGAAAGAGTCGCCCACCACCCGCGAAACCATCCTGCCCCATTCGCCGTCCGGCAAGGTTCCCGTGCTGAAGATCGAGGACGCGGACGAGACCATGACCGTGTGGGACAGTCTGGCCATCATCGAAACCCTGGCGGAGCGGCATCCCGAGGCAGGGCTGTTGCCCGCCGACGCGCGGGCGCGGGCGATGGCGCGATCCTATGCCGCCGAAATGCATTCCGGCTTTCCCGATGTGCGCGACCAGTTGGGCATGGAGTTCGCGCGCAGCCTGCCGATGCCGGAATTGCGGGACGCGACGAAGGAACAGGTCGCGCGCATCCTGGAGGCCTGGACCCGCGCGCTGGAGAATTACGGGCTTGATGGCGGGTTCCTGTTCGGGCGCTTCTCCATCGCCGACTGCATGTATGCGCCGGTCGTGTCGCGCTTCACCACCTATGGCATCGCTGTGCCGGATATCGTGAAGGGTTACATGGACCGCATCTGGGCGCTGCCCGCGATGCAGGAATGGAAGCGCGGCGCGGAAGAGGAAGTGGCGGCTGGGTTGAGTTAGGTCCGTACTCAATCGCCGACAGTCAAAACGCCAGCTTGTCATGGCCCGTTCCTG
>JAFIHO010000271.1 GCA_017849395.1 Hyphomicrobiales bacterium | reverse complement strand
TGATCTGGGACAGGCGCAGCATGGCGCGAGCTATAGGGCCGTGCCCCGCCGGATGCCAGCCCGGCCCGCATAGTTAGCGCCGCGCTAATGGATAATATTGGCACTTCAATAACTTAAGGCGCATCCGGCGATTGAGAAGCCGGGCTTTTGCTGGCACAGAGCGGCCAGCCGATCCGTCAAATTGTCGATAAATTTTCGGAGACGTTGAATGACCAAATCCTGCTGGAAACTGTTCCTGCTGTGCCTGGGCTTCGGCTTCGCCGCCGCCACGGCCATCGACATGGTGCCCGCTTACAGCGCACCGCAGGAACAATCCGCCGTCTGGGTTCATCCGTCAGAGTGACAGCTTCACCCCGATCTGGAACGAGATGGGCTGAATGCGCGTGATGCTGCGCGGATCGGCCAGGTCGGGCGAATAGAGCCCTTCCGTATCCTCCGGGTTGAAATAGGTGCCGAAGCTGGCGGCGTGGCTGTCGAACAGATTGTTGACCAGCCCGAACAGTTGCCATTGTTCCGTGATCTGATAGGCCGCGTGGATATTCACCGTCCAGAAGGACGGCAGCTTGCGGTTCTGGTTGGCATGGTCGCCGTCATAATAACGGCTGCCGGTGAACACCAGATCGCCGCCGATGGTGATGCCCGGCAGGATCGTCCCGTCACCGCCCACCCGGAACTGGTGCGCGGGGTTCATCGGAATCTGCCGCCCCGGCGTGACAATAACATTGCCGTTGGAACCGGCGGATGGATTGTTGGGCGACGCCAGCGCACCAGTGAATTCATAGGTCGCGTTCAGGAATGAATAGCTGGCATAGGTGGACCAGCCTTCCGCCGTGAAGCGGCCGGTCAGGTCCACGCCTTCGCGCAGGCTGGATGGCACATTGGTGAAATAGCCGCGCCCCTGGATGGTGCTCGCCAGCGCCACGATGTCATTATCGGCCTCGGTGCGGAACAGGCTGGCGCTCCAGCTCAAGGTGCCGCCCGCCGCCGGATAATTGCCGCGAACGCCTGCTTCATAAGTGTGGGTGACGATCTGGTTCAGCGGCGGATCGGCCACCAGCGCGCCTTCCAGCAGGCATGGGCGCAAGGGATCGGCACAATTCAGCTCCAGCGGCGTGGGCGCACGGTTGGCTTCGGAATAGCCGCCGAACAGCGAGATGGCGTCCGTCGCCTGCCAGGTCAGTCCCGCCATCGGGTTCACATGGGCAAAACCATGCTTGCCCGTCAGTTCCGGCGCGGTCCCACTGCGGTCGCGGGTCTCGATGATGGCGGAGTTCACGCGGAATCCAGCCGTGAGCGTCAGCGTATCGGTCAGGTCCAGCGCATCCACGACATACAGGCCGTAATATTCGGTGCGGCCCGCCAGGGTTACCGGCGCATAGCCCAGATTGCCGTTGGTGCGCATGATGCTGCCCGCGCCCGGCAGGGCCGGATCCACGCGAACGCCCAGGTCCGGAAAGATGCGGCCCAGGGTGGAGGTGGAGCGGAAGCCGATGGAGCCGTGATCGACGCTGCCGCCGACCGTCAGATTGTTGGGCAGGCCGAACAGCGTGTCGTCGCTGGTCGCCTGCACCGTCACGCCCTTGGTGGTCGCGTCGGTGAAGGTGCGGTCGATCGAGCCATAGAGGGTATTCGGCGTGAAGGGGATGGAATTGCCGTTCTGGTCCAGCATGGCGAACTGGTTGCGGAAATTCAGCGCCGTCTGTCCGGTGAAGGGCTGAGGCCGCGCGAAACCGTCATCCTCCAGGCATAGCCGCCCCACAAAGGACGACGAATTGGAACAGCGCTCGAAATCGGAATCATTGCCGTCCACATGGCGCTGGCGGAAATTGCGCACATAGGCGCTGCCCTGAAGCTGCCAATGATCCGAGAGTTTGCTCTTGCCGTTCAGCGCCAGGCTGCCGACCCGGTTCTGGGTGGTCTGGGGCCAGGTGAAGATCGACTTGGAATAACGCTGCACCGCCTCGATGGGCGTCGGTCCGATCACACCCAGGCCCGACTGCGAGCCCGAGGCGATCAGGTGAATCTCGCTGTCGCCAAACTGCCAGCCGGCGTCGGCATAAAGACGGCCCAGATCGGAATCCGATTGCAGGCGCCAGCCGCCATCGATCACGCCTTCCGCGGCGGCATAGAAGCTGAAATTGCCGTCATTCATGCCGTACTGCATCGTGCCCATGACATGGCTGAAGGAGCCGCCCTGGAGCGACGCCTGCGCGCCCTGCCAGGTGAAGCCGTTCTTCATCACCATGTTGACCGCGCCGCCCAGCGCGTTCAGACCGAACACCGGATTGCTGCTCCACACATCCAACCGGTCGATAGCGGTTTCCGGCACCGCTTCCCAGTTCACCGTGTCACCGAACGCCTCGTTCAGGCGCATGCCGTTCTGATAGACCGCCACGCCCTGTGACACGCCCTGCAGCGGCGAGGCCTCGAAACCGCGATAGCGCAGATTCTGGAACATGCTGTTGCCCTGCACGTCGAACAGCGTCACGCCGCCGACCTGTGTTCCCAGCGAATCCAGAACCGTCGGCCCGTGCGCCGCGCCGATCTGGCTGGCGGACAGGCTCTGCATCGTGCCGGGCAGCTTGGCTGTGGACACGCCCGCATCGCCGGGCAGGATGCCATACACCACCACCTGCTCATTCTGCGCCATGGCGGGGATGGTTAAGGCACCGAAGGCGATGGAGGCGAGCAAACCCGTGCGCAGACGCATGTCATGTCCTTGTTCTTGATTGATGGCCCGCACTTAGAGGGTTGCGCAGGATGGGTACATTCCCGTTTTTCCCGGCAGGACAGGGAATTTTTCCCGAATAGGAAATTCCCGGCGTCTGCGGCTATGATGCCGCAGTTCAAGGGAAATTCCGGTTCCGATGTCTCTGCGCGGACAGTTTTTTCTATCCGTCATTCTGGCGTTTCTGCTCGGCCTGTCGGCGCTGGCTCTCGTGGCCTGCTGGCATGCGCGCCTGTCGGTGGAAAATGAAATGCGCCGGGCGCTGGATGCGGGCGAGCGCATGGTGGCTAACGCACTGCTGTCGCTGCCCGAAGCGAACCGGGATGCCTATCTCGCCCGGCTGGTGGACAGTTTCGACGGCAACCGCCATGTGAAAGTGAGCCTGGCGCAGGACGGGCGCGTCCTGGCGGCGTCACGCATCGCGCAGCCGGACAATGCGCCGGGCTGGTTCCTCCATCTTCTGGAAATTCCGCCGCAGCAGCGCATCCGCACCGCGCCCGGTCTGGACTCCGTTGTCCTGTCCGTTTCCACCGATCCGCGCAACGAGATCGCCGAGACATGGGTCCAGTTTCGCGATGGTGCGGCGATGATCTCCCTGTTCAGTCTCCTGATCGCGGGTCTTTTGCATCTGGCGATGGCGCGCACGTCCGTTCCCCTGCGCCGGTTGAGCGCGGGCTTTGATGCCGTGGGCGGCGGCGATTACGCCGCGCGCGTGCCCGAAACGGGACCGCGCGAGCTTTCCTATCTGGCGCGCGCCTTCAACCGCATGGCCGAGCGGCTGGGCGCGCTGGAAAGCGCCAACCGGCGTCTGGCGCATCAGATGTCCACCATCCAGGAAGAAGAGCGCGCCGACCTGGCCCGCGATCTGCACGATGAAATGGGCCCCTTGCTGTTCGCGATGCGGGTGGATGCGGAGAATATCGCGGGCATGGCCAGGCAGGCGCGGCAGGACATGATCGCCGACCGGGCACAAGCCATTGGCGAAGCGGTCATCCATATCCAGAGCCATGTGCGCTCCATCCTCAAACAGTTGCGCCCCGCCGGGCTCGCCGATGTGGGGCTGGCCCAGGCCATCGCCAATCTCGCCATCTTCTGGCAGCGCCACCATGGCGGCATCGCCATCGCGCTGGATATCGCCGATGCGGCGGATGGCTTCGGCCCCGACACCGATGCCGCGATCTATCGCCTGCTTCAGGAAGGCCTGACCAACGCGGCGCGCCACGGCAACGCCAAGAAGGTCTGGATCGCGATCACAGCAGACGATGCACGTATCCATGTTTGCGTCGAGGATGACGGGGTTGGACTTGTATCGTCCGACAGCGGCGGCATGGGCCTGAAAGGCATGCGCGAAAGACTTCAGGCCCTCTCCGGTATCCTGTCTCTGGAAAATCGTTCCGGCGGCGGCGTGCGGCTTGCGGCTGTGATACCCCGCCTGACAAAGGACGCCGACAAGGTGGCAGCCGAATGAAGATCCTCATCATCGACGACCATGCGATGATCCGCACCGGCCTCAAGCAATTATGCGCCGACCGCAACCCCCTGGTGCTGGAGGCCGACAATGGCAAGGCGGCGCTCGCGCTGGCCGCCGCCGAAAGGCCGCAGCTCATCGTGCTGGATCTCAACCTGCCGGGCATCAGCGGCCTGGAGTTGCTCAGGCAGTTGCTGGAAATCGATCCGGGGGCGCGCATCCTGGTTTTCTCGATGCACAATGAACCCGTCTATGCCGCCCGTGCGCTGAAGATCGGCGCGAAGGGCTATGTCAGCAAGAATGCCTCGCCGGAAGAGTTGCGCACCGCCTTCCAGCGCGTCGCGCAGGGATTGACCTATGTCGAAGGCGAAATCGCGCAACATCTTGCAACCTTCGCCGGCAACCAGCGCCAGCAATTGACGGATCGTGATCTGGAAATACTGCGCCTGCTGGGCGAGGGGCGCAGCTTCACCGAAATCGCCGCTGCGCTGGGCCTCGGCTACAAGACCGTGGCCAACACCGCCACCATGATAAAATCCAAGCTCGGTGTCGCGCGCACGGCCGATCTCATCCGGCTTTCGGTGGAGATGGGAATTCCGCGCCAGGCCTCCGACGCGTAAATGACTGGCGCATAATCGTTGCCAATCCGCCGAAATATTTCCGAACATTTGATCGCGGTTCCATGTTGACCCGTCCCCGCATCGGGTGGATAGTTTTTGTATTGCCGCTGATTGGTTGATTGCGAAGCCGCAGTTACTTCCGTCTAGCGCCGGGCGCTATAGAGCGCTGTCGCAAGGGTCTGGTGGAGATCAGACTATGGTGCCGGAATGTCGCGCGAACGCGATGAACTATCCCGCGGTTGGCAACGAACCAGGGAGATTCCACATGGAAGAAACTCCACCGGATCATTTTGCGGGCTCCGCCTGAGACGCGGAGCCACGGCCGGGCTTGAAACGTCCGGCCGCCGCTAAAATTCAAACGGAAACGATGGGAGAAATCCCATATGAGCGTCCGGCATGATGCTGGACAACAGGACTGAGACAGGCCCCGCCGATAATTCGACGGGGTTTGTCTTTGTCAAAGTCTCACCAGAATTGACTGTTCGTATGCCGATACCCGTCTGGGCGGGCCGGAGAGATCAAGCCCGTCATGGCTTTCGGAATTCATCGTCTTGCCGTCCTCGCCTGTGTTTGCGCCCTGTCCGCCGCCGGTTGCACAACCGCGCGCGACACCGCTCCGCCCCGCACGGCGACGGAACAGCTTCTGATCTCCACCGCCGCCGACCGCGCCGCCGCGCAATTGTCAGTCGGCATTCCCTCCGGCACGAAGGTTTTCGTCGATACGCAATATTTCCAGGGCTATGACAGCGGCTATGCGGAAGCCGCCATCCGCACCCAGATGCTCAAGAGCGGCCTATCGCTGGTGGATGACCGCAGCAAGGCGGATGCCGTTTTAATGGTGTCGGCGGGCGCGCTCTCGACGGACACGAAATCCATGCTGATCGGCATTCCCGCGCTGACCTTTCCCTTCTATCCGGTAGGCAATTCCATCCAGGTGCCGGAGATCGCGCTGTTCAAGACAGCCGAACAGAAGGGCGTCGCCAAATTCGTCGCCACCGGATATGACACCCACACCGGCAAGTTGATCGCCACTACCGATCCGCGTTACGGCTTCTCGCACAACACCAACCATATCGTGATGCTGTTCTTTTCCTGGGCTTCGGGCGATCTGATCCCGCCGGGCGTGGATCAGAATTCCCTGTCCTTCTCCACCCTCACCAACATGCTGCCCGGCAGCAACTAGCGCGGCCTCAGGGAAAATACTGATACAGCCAGGTCTCGCTCAGCAGCTTGCCGTCCGGCATGCGGATCGCGCAGCGCAGATCGATAGGCCCCTTGCCCTCATAATTGAGATCGAACACCGCGCGCCAGCGATTGGTGCCGACCACCTTGACGACATAGGGATTGTCGAAGCTCCCCTGCGACGTCCACAGATCGGCTTTCAGGTCATAGCGCTGTTCCAGCGCACCCAGCGGGCCGCCGGTGAAATCCACCGCGAATTTGCGCTTGGGCGCGTCGCCGATATTGGAGCCGACCTGCCCGCCGCGTCCCACCCGCGTTGCGGCCACCCGCGCGAGATTGCGCGGAAAGGCCGGATCGGTGTCCTGCCAATAGAGACGATAAGTGTAGCTGCGCGACGTTCCCGCCGCGATGTCGCCGTCCGGCCGCCAATAGGCGACGATGTTGTCGTGAATCTCGTCGGCAGTGGGAATCTCGACAAGCTGCACCGCGCCCGCGCCCCATTCGCCTTTCGGTTCCACCCAGATCCCCGGCCGCCGGTTATAGAAGGCGCCGTCATCCTGGTAGTTCTCGAACTCGCGGTCGCGCTGCATCAGCCCGAACCCCTTGGGGTTATTGTCCATGAAGGAATTGGTCTGGGTCGCGGGCGGATTGACCAGCGGCCGCCATATCCGCTCTCCCTTGCCGGTCCAAAGCGAAAGCCCGTCGCTGTCGTGAATCTCCGGCCGCCAGTCCGCCGCCTTGCGCCGCTCATTCTCGCCATACCAGTACATGCTGGTCAGCGGCGCCACGCCCAGCCGCGAGATGGCTGTGCGGAAGAACAGATGGCAGGTCACGTTGGTCACCACGCCCGCGCCGTTCTTCATGGCGTCGAATTTATAGGCGCCGGTGATCGAAGGGCCGTCCAGCAGCGCATGAACGGTGACGACCGGCCCATGCTCCGCCAGCCAGAATTCGGTGAAGCGGGGAAATTCCTCGCCGGTGGCCAGCGCGGTGTTCAGCGCGATGCCGCGCGCCGACGCGCCATACTGCCCGTCGCCGCCGGAACTGCGGAAATAGCTCGCGCCCTGGAACGCCAGCCAGTCGGTCTTCTGCTCCTTGCCGTCCATGACCCGGAACCCGGCGAACCGCAGGTCGCCCAGGATCTTCGGATCGACCCCGCTCCCGGCATAATCGAAATAGCCCGCGCCATAGAGAATCTCGCGCGCCTGCCCGCCGGCGACGGCGTGAAGCCGAACCCCTTCCCAGGACAGGCTGTTGAGATGGAAGAAGTCGATCGGATAGGTCCCGTCGCGGTACAGCGCATGATCGGGACGGAATTTGATTTTCCACATCGTGTCGAAATTGATGCCCTTGAGCATCGTGGCGGCGCGTGGCTGTGGCGCGATATAGGGCTGTGTGGCGCTTTTTTTGGCACGCGCGATCAGTCCATCGAAGGAAAAGGGCCTGGTGTCGCCAAACCTTAACAATTCGGGCTTCTGCGTAGCGGCCAGCAGCGGCGCGGGCGCCATGGCGGCGGACAGTCCGGCAAGCATCAGTCGTCGGTCGAATGTCAACATGCGTAAACCTGAAAGGCGGGCCGCAATAGAACGGCCAATCATGGAAAAGATAGGGCCGGTCTTCACAATGCCACGGAACGATCCATGTTTTGGCCGCATTGTTCCGTTCTATGGATGATGTCGGATGGGCTCCGCCGATAATGAAAGCAAGCAGCAATGGATTGCGAAGTGCGCAAGGTTGAGGGTTACCACGAACCTCTGTCCGCCATTCCGGCCTGCCAGCCCCAGCCGATGCCTGCCCAGGAACTCGTGATCTGGACGCCCGCGCGCATCCTGGCCGCGGCAGCCTTTTGTCTGTACGCGGCCGGACGGGCTACGGTGCTGGCGATGGTGCCGATGAAACGGGATGCCTGATCCCGCCCTCAGACGCTGGCTGTTCCTTGTCCTGGTCGTGGTGTCCACAGTCGCGGCCACGGCCCAGCTCTGGTCGGTCCTGCGCATCGACGGGGTGGGTATCCTCGAAGGTACGATTCTTTTCCTGTTCGCGATCCTCTTTGCCTGGATCGTCTCCTCCTTCTGGGTCGCCTGTTTCGGCGCCTGGTCGCGGCTCGGCCGCACGCAACTCCTGCCGCTCAAATCGGGCCCCGCGCCGGGCCTGACTGCGTCGCGCACCGCCATCATCATGCCGGGGTATAATGAGGACGTGACCGGCGTCTTCGCGGGCGTGCGCGCCATTTATGAAAGCGTCGGCGCGCGTCCCGGTTTCGATTTCTACATTCTCTCCGACAGCACCAATCCCTCACACTGGGTCGCGGAGGAGATGGAATGGCAAAGGCTGCGGCGCGAACTGGGCGACAATATCTTCTACCGCCATCGTCCGCAGAATATCGGCCGCAAGGCAGGCAACATTCAGGACTTTTGCGAAAACTGGGGTCGCCTCTACGACTATATGGTGGTGCTCGACGCCGACAGCCTGATGACTGGCGACACGCTGGCCCGGCTGGTGACGATGATGGACGCCAATCCGCGCGCCGGGCTGATTCAGGTGCCCGCGCAACTGGTGGGCCGCACCTCGCTGTTCGCGCGCATCCTGCAATTTTCCTCCAGCGTCTATGGCCCGCTCTACAATGCGGGCCTCGCCTTCCTGCAACAGGCGGACGGCAATTACTGGGGCCATAACGCCATCATCCGTGTGCGCGCCTTCATGGCGCATTGCGGATTGCCGAAGCTCCCCGGCAAGCCGCCTTTCGGCGGCGAGATCATGAGCCATGATTTCGTCGAAGCGGCTTTCCTGCGCCGCGGCGGCTGGGACGTGTGGATGGCGCCCGACCTTGGCGGCTCGTTCGAGGAGCCCCCTCCCACCATTTCCGATTTCCTCAAGCGCGACCGCCGCTGGTGCCAGGGCAATCTCCAGCATCTGCGCATCGTGTTCGCGCAAGGCCTGAAAATGCCCAGCCGCCTGCATCTGGTGATGGGCATCATGAGTTATCTGTCCTCGCCGATCTGGCTGGTCCTGCTGATCGTCTCGGCGGTGGAGATGCTGGGCGTGAAGCCTCATCCCGCCGCCGTGTTCACCAACACCTGGGTCGGCGGCATCCAGCCCGCGTTGCCGCTGTCGCTGTCGCATACGGTCGATCTGCTGCCGCTGGTGCTGGCCACCCTGGCGGTGCTGTTCGGGCCAAAGCTTTTGTCGGTCGTGTTGCTGATGCGCGATCCCCAGGCGCTGCGCGCCCATGGCGGGCTCTCCGCCGTGCTGCGCGGCGTGCTGGGCGAAAGCATTTTCTCCACCCTGCTCGCGCCTGTCGTGATGCTCCAGCACAGCTGGTTCGTGTTCAACATCCTTGCCGGCATCGCGACCGGATGGGGCGCGCAGCAGCGCCAGGATCGCGCCCTGCCCATCGGCTTTGTCATTCGCGGCTTTGCCGCGCACACGCTGATCGGCGTGGGGGCGGCACTGATCCTGTACGGCACCGGTGCCTTCGGCTGGTTCGTGCCGCTGTTGGCCGGAATGCTGCTGTCAGTCCCGCTGGTATGGCTGACGTCCAGCCTCGAACTGGGCGAGCGGCTGCACCGGGCAGGCTGGTTCCTGGTGCCCAGCGAGACTCAGGGTCTTCCCGTATTGGAGCGCGCCCACACACTGGCCGCCGCGCAGGGGCCACAGGTCGATGCGCGCCAGCTTGTGCTGGAGGATGCGACTGTGCGCGGCCTGCATCTGGCGCTGCTGGCCGATACGCCCCATCCGCCGTCCAGCCATGAAAAACTCCAGCAATTGCTGGATTCGGCCCGCCGCCGCGACACGTCCGGCTTCAGCCGCGAGGACTGGACGGCCCTGCTCTCCGACGCCGAAAGCCTCAAGGCTCTCTCCTGATCCGATAATGGCGATTTCGTGGCCCTGCACAAACCCCGTGCACTATCGGGAAGTCCTCCCATTGTTTTGAGCCGGAGTTCCGTTAAAAACGCTCCGCCATGACAAAACCGCGTCAGCGCATTCCCGGCAGCATCGCCCAGGATTTGGGCGTGAAGATCGTGACTGGCCGATTCAAGCCCGGCGCCGTGCTGGAAGGCGAAGTCGCCGCCAGCGGCCAGCGCAAGGTGTCGCGTTCCGCCTATCGTGAGGCGGTGCGGATCCTGATCGCCAAGGGCCTGGTGGAATCCAAGCCCAAGCTGGGCACGCGGGTCAGCCAAATGTCACGCTGGCACCTGCTCGATCCCGACGTGATTTCCTGGATTTTCGCGGGCGACCCGAACAACGACCAGCTCTCCGCGCTTTTCGAAATGCGCAACATCGTCGAACCAGAAATCGCCGCCCTGGCCGCGAAGCGCCGC